>NZ_JBOHHI010000176.1:0-20654 GCF_050700595.1 Mycobacterium sp. | reverse complement strand
CACTACCCTAGAGCAGCCGGCGCCGAACACGACGCGCCGGTGAACAGAAAGGGACCCTCGGTGACCGACACCGCACGCCTGCAGCCCGGCGACAAAGCGCCCGCCTTCAGCCTTCCCGACGCCGACGGCAACACGGTATCGCTGGCCGACTACCGGGGTCGCCGCGTCGTCGTCTACTTCTATCCGGCGGCGTCCACGCCCGGCTGCACCAAAGAAGCCTGCGACTTCCGCGACAACCTGCGCGACCTCAACGACGCCGGGCTCGACGTCGTCGGCATCTCTCCCGACAAGCCGGCGAAGCTGGCCAAATTCCGTGACACCGAAGGCCTGACGTTCCCGCTGCTGTCTGATCCCGACCGCAAGGTGTTGACCGCCTGGGGTGCCTATGGCGAAAAGCAGATGTACGGCAAGACGGTCCAGGGCGTCATCCGCTCGACGTTCGTCGTCGACGAGAAGGGCAAGATCGCCGTCGCGCAGTACAACGTCAAGGCCACCGGCCATGTGGCCAAGCTGCGCCGCGACCTGGCGGTTTAAGCCAGGCCGCCCAGCAGCAACGCTTCAGCGGTCGCGGCCCGTTCCAGCACACCGAGGTGCAGGCTCTCGTTGACGCTGTGCGCCTGCGTGGCGGGATCCTCCACACCGGTCACCAAAATCGTCGCCTGCGGGAACGCGGCGGCGAACTCGGCGATGAACGGGATCGAGCCGCCCATCCCCATCTCGACCGGCGCGCTGCCCCAGGCCTGCCGGAACGCCGTCCGCGCGGCCGCATACACCGGCCCGCCGGCGTCGATGGCGTAGGGCTGACCGATATCGCCGGGTGTGACCGTCACCTGCGCGCCCCACGGCGCATGCTGTTCCAGATGCGTGCGGAGCGCATCCAGGTGCGCGACGGCGTCGCCGCCGGGGGCGACTCGCATGCTGACCTTGGCGCGAGCGCGCGGGATCAGCGTGTTCGACGACGCCGCAATCGATGTGGTGTCGATGCCGATCACCGTGATGGCCGGCTTGGCCCACAGTCGCTGCGGCGCCGATCCGGAGCCGATTTCGCGCACGCCGTCCAGCAGCCCGGATTCTGCGCGCACCCGTTCGGCGGGGTAATCGACTGCAGCGGCGGTGCTTTCATGCATGCTGGCCACCACCACGTTGCCGTCGTCGTCGTGCAGGCTGGCCAGCAGCCGCACCAACACGCTCAGGGCGTCGGGAACCACACCGCCCCACAGGCCAGAGTGCAGCCCGTGGTCCAGCGTGGCGACCTCCACGATGCAGTCAGCCAACCCGCGCAGCGATACCGTCAGCGCCGGAACCTCGGTACTCCAGTTGTCGGAGTCGGCGATGACGATCACGTCGGCGGCCAGCGCGTCGCGATGCGCGGCCAGTAGTCGGCCCAGCGACGGCGAGCCGGACTCCTCCTCCCCCTCGACAAACACCGTCACTCCCACCGGCGGTCGGCCGTCGTGTGCTTTAAACGCCGCTAAATGCGTTGCGATACCGGCCTTGTCGTCGGCGCTACCGCGGCCGTAGAGCCGGCCATTCCGCTCGGTCGGCTCGAACGGCGGTGACGCCCATTGGGTTTGGTCGCCTTCGGGCTGGACGTCATGGTGGGCGTACAGCAGCACGGTGGGCCCACCGGGCGGCGCCGGATGACGCGCGATGACCGCCGGTGCGCCGCCCTCGCTGACGATCTGCACATCGTCAAACCCTGCCTGCGACAACAGGCCTGCGACAGCCTGTGCGCTGCGGTGCACTTCGTCGCGGCGGGACGGGTCGGCCCACACCGATTCGATGCGCACCAGATTCTCCAGGTCGCGGCGCACCGACGGCAGCACCGCGCGAACACGCTCGGCCAAATCGCTCATGCAGACGAGGTTAGTGCGTCACCATCTGGCGCGAGCGTGCGCAAAACCCGGATCCGCCCCGGCGTCGTGCGGGGACACGCACGCTCGCGACAAAGGTGCCAAAGGCGTCAAGTCTCCAGGATGGCGACCGCCGCGGCGGTGTCGCCTTCGTGGGTCAACGACACGTGGATCGTCACGTCCCTCAGATGTTCGGCGATGGCACCGGTCAGCCGGACCCGCGGACGTCCCCACATGTCGGTGACGACCTCGATGTCGCGGTGAATACCCTCCGGCAGCACCGGCCGCTGGGCGAACCGCGATCCCGACCACGCCTTGATCACCGCTTCCTTCGCCGCCCAGCGGGCCGCCAGATGCCGGGCCGCCGAAGAGCTTTTGTCGGAGGCGTCGCGCCGCTCACCGGGAGTGAACGTCTCGGCGAACACCGTGCCGGGCTGGTCGACCTGGTCGGCGAACTCCGGGATCGACACCAGGTCGATCCCCACTCCGACGATGCTCATGGCAGGTAGACGTCGTTGTCGCCCAGCCGCGCCGAAGCGTCCAGCAACATCGCTGCTTCCTGCCGCTTCTCCGGCATCGCGTCGTCGAAGCGACGGTCGGCGGGCCGCTCATACATCGGCGGGCCGCCGGCGATCGCCGACACCAGCCGCCGCTGACCGGCAAGCAACCGGGCGTCGGCGCGCCGCTGGTACTCCACCCGCTGCGCAAGATCCAACGAGGCCAGGAAAGCCTGCGGATGTACCAGCGCGACCAGACCCGACACGTGGCCGAACCCGAGACTGGTCACCAGTCCGGCTTTGAGTGGGAACTTGCCGCCGAGCCGCAAGGCTTCCCGGATCCACACGAAGTGCGCGGCGCCGGCCAGTTCGTCATCGACACAGTCCAGGCTGCGGTTGGGCGGGATGACCCCGTCGCGCAGCATCTGGCACATGCCCATCATCTGGAAGACCGCCGCGCCGCCCTTGGCGTGCCCGGTCAGGCTCTTCTGCGACACGATGAACAGCGGCGCGCCCGCGGAGCGGCCGAGCGAATCGGCAAGCCGCTCATGCAGTTCAGTCTCGTTGGGGTCATTGGCCAGCGTCGAGGTGTCGTGCTTGGAGATCACCGCGATGTCGTCGGCGCCGACACCGAGTGTGGCCAGCGACCGTGCCAGCGGGGAATCCTTGCCGCCGCGGCCGGCCCCCAGCGCGCCGAGCCCGGGCGCCGGAATCGAGGTATGCACACCGTCGCCGAACGACTGCGCGTAGCCGACCACGGCCAGCACCGGCAGGCCCATCTTGACCGCGAGATCCCCACGGGCCAGCAGGATCGTCCCACCGCCCTGAGCTTCCACGAAGCCCAGCCGGCGCCGGTCGTTGGGCCGGGAGAACTTCGAGTCGCTGATGCCTCGTCCCCGCATCATGCCGGTGTCGGCGGTGGCCGCCATGTCACCGAAGCCGATGACGCCTTCCAGCGTCAGGTCGTCGAGCCCGCCGGTCACCACCAGTTCGGCCTTGCCGAGCCGGATCTTGTCGACCCCCTCCTCGACCGAGACGGCCGCGGTCGCGCAGGCGCCGACCGGGTGGATCATCGCGCCGTAGCTGCCGATATAGGACTGAACCACGTGGGCGGCAATGATGTTCGGCAGGACTTCCTGGAAGATATCGTTGGGCTTGTTCCGGCCGAGCAGGTTGCCGTAATACATGGTCTGCATCGACGTGCCACCGCCCATGCCGGTGCCCTGGGTGCTGGCGACCAGGGTCGGGTGCACGTACCGCATCACCTCGGTCGGACTGAACCCGGCGGACAGGAACGCGTCGACGGTCGCGACGATGTTCCACACCGCCAGCCGGTCGATCGAGCCGGCCATGTCGGGGCTGATGCCCCACACCGTCGGGTCGAACCCGGTCGGGATCTGGGCCCCGACGGTCCGCGACAGCTTGTTCTTGCGCGGCACCCGGATCTCGGTGCCCGCCTTGCGGGTGACCTGCCAGTCGGTGGACTCGGGCACCGGCCGGATCACGGTGTGTTCGGGATCGAACTGGACGAACGCGCGCGCATCGGCCTCGCTGGACACCACGAACGTGAAGTCCTTGTCCAAGAACACGCTCACCAGCAGCGGCGACGCGTGGTCGGGGTCGATCGAGCCGTCGTCGACGAACTCACGAATGCCGACGCGTTCCACCACGGTGTCGTGATAGCGCTCGGTCAGCTCGGATTCGTCGACGAGTTCACCGGATTCGGTGTCATACCAGCCGGGTTGGGGATCGTCTTCCCAACGGATCAGTCCGGTGGTCCAGGCCAGCTCGAGCACGCCGGCCGCCGACAGCTCGCCGGAGACCTCCATCTCGAAGCGGGTGCGCGACGAGCCGTACGGGCCGAGTTCGGCGCCGCCGACAATGACCACCAGGTCGGCGGGGTCGACGTCGAGGTCGTCCCATTCCGGTGGCGGCGCCGGGCGGTATCCGCGCGGCGGGCCGGGCAGCGCGGCGATCGTGCCGGACGGCGCGTCCGTGTCGTCGGCGGCAGTCTCGGCTGACATCTCCTCGCGAGCCCGGGCGGCCAACTCGGCCATGTCCAGGTCGACATCGCCGAGCCCGCCGGTCAAATCCATCTTGATCGGCGTGTGGGCGGCGGCCGCCTTGGACTCCACGTCGCATAGCCCCAACAGCATGTCGGCCATCTCGTCAGTGGAATACGTTGTCACACCAGCTTCTTCGACGGCGTTGGCGATCGCGTCGTTGTGACCCATCAGGCCTGTGCCACGGGTCCAGCCGATCAGTGCGTGCGCCAGGCTGACCCGCGCCGCCCACGACGACTCGGCGTGCCAGCGAGTCACCACGGCGTCGAGCGCCGACTTGGCTTCGCCGTAGGCGCCGTCGCCGCCGAACATGCCGCGGTTGGGCGAGCCGGGCAGCACCACGTGCAGCCGCGACGCGATGTCGCGCTCGGCGCCAATCCTGGACAGGCCGCCGATGAGCCGCTGCACCGCCCACAGCAGCACCTTCATCTCCATCTCCGCGCGCGAACCGGCTTCGGACAGGTCGCCGGCCACCCGCGGTGCCGCGAACGGGAACAGCAGCGTCGGGGTCTGCGCATCCTTGATGTGAATCGACTGTGGCCCAAGGCTTTCAGTCTGTTCGCTGCCGACCCACTCGGCCAGCGCATCGATGTCGGAGTAGGACGCCATGTTGGCCGGCACCACCCACAGCGCAGCGCCGTAGCGGGCGTGGTCCCGGTAGAGCGTGCGGTAGAACGCCAGCCGCTCGTCGTCGAGCCGCGAGGTCGTCGCGATCACGCTGGCACCGCCGTCGAGCAGCCGTCCGACCACCGATGCGGCGATGGAGTCCTTCGACGCGCCGGTCACCACCGCGACTTCGTCGCTGTAACGGCCCTTGTCCGGGTTCTCCGCACCGGCGGCGATGCGCCCGTACAACGACGCGTGGACCTGTCGTCCGGCGGCCAGCGCCTTGCCCTGCCACCAGGTGGCCTGAGTCGCCACGACATGCCCGGCGCCCTCGAACCGCTCGGAGGCCGCCGCCCAGCCGGCGTCGACCTCGTCGTCGTCGGACAGCCACAGCTTGACCAGGTCTTCGCGTGCGCTGGCCCAGCGGTCGTCGAACACGACGGCCTTCTTGGCGTCGAACACCGGCGCCACCAGCCGCGGCCAGTCCGCGCCGAGTTCAGCGGTGACCAGATCGATGAGTTCGGCATCGGAGGCCGCCTCGGGCAGCGTCACCGGGTCGTCCAGCCCGAGTTGGCCCAGCACCAGGCGGGCCGCCGATGCGAGCACGCCGTCGCGGCCGGTGATCTGATCGGTGAATTCACTCAGCGCGGCCGCGTCGACGGTGGCACCGCCACCGCCGCCCGATGACGGCAGTGTCACCGAGATGCCGTGCCGCCCGGCCACCGCGGCGACCGCGGCGTCGATCACCTCATCGACGGCGGCGGCATCGGCCAGCGCGCCGTCGTGCAGGTTGCCCAGCTCCCCGCCGCGCACACTGGTGCCTTCCCGGGTTCCCAGCGCGACCTCGACCGTGACGTGCTTGGCCCACCCGTCGCCGAGTTCCCAGACCTTCTTCACCCGCTCGGCGATGGCACCGGGCCGCTTGCCCGACGGGCCGAGGGCCGTACGCAACTGGTCGTTGATCGCGTCGGAAAGCACCGGGCCGTAAGGCTTGTAGGTACGGGCGAGCTTGGTGACCTGCGACCGCAGCCCGGCCAGGTCGGCCTCGGCGGCACCGTCGATCGCGCCCAGGTTCAGCTCCGAACCCAGATCGACCAGCAGCTGATTACGCCGCGACGACGCACCGTCGGTGATCGACTCGATGGAATCCAGCGCCTCGATCTGGCCGATCTGCATCTTGGCCGACAACGCGATCAGCGCAAGCGTGGCGTCGGCGGCGTCAAACGGAATATCTTCTGGGCGCGGAGTACCTGACGGAGCTCCGGCCGTAGCCGGAGCGACGGCAGGGACGACATCAGACACGGGCGCCGGCTCCGATGAGGCCGGAACGGCCGAGTCGGAATCAAACTCTTCCGGCTCCGGGTCGGTATCGGTGGCGAACAGCACCGGAGCGTCACGCTCGGCGTTGAGCACTTCGACTGTGCTGTGGGCGTATTCGGGCAGCTTGAGCGTGTTGGTCGCCAAGCCGGCGACGGTCGGCGATGACTTCACGCCGATTTCGACGAACCGCTCCACACCCAGACCGCCGGCGGCTTCCTCGATGAACAGCAGGTCCTGCGTCTCGATCCAGCGCACCGGGCTGGCGAACTGCCACGCCAGCAGCTCCATGAAGACGGTCCGCGCCATCTCGTGCCGGCGTTCGCGGCGCCAGGTGTCGTAGTCGGCCAGGATCGGGTCGAGCGCCTCGGCCGGCACCAGATCGCGGATTTCCTGGATGAAGTCGCGATCCAGCGTGAATGGGCGCGGGACCAGGTTCGGGATATAGCGCCCGATGATCAGGTCGGGATCCTGGTCGCGCGGCAGGACCCGGTCCAGCGAGCGGCGGAATTCGGCCACGCCGACCCGCAGCACCCTCGAGTGGAACGGCACGTCGATACCGGGAACCAGGATGAACGATCGCTTGCCGCCGCTGATTTCGCGTCGCCGTTCCACCTCGGCTTCCAGTGCCTCCAGGCCGTGGACCGTGCCGGCGATCGCGTACTGCGAGCCGCGCAAGTTGTAGTTCACAATCTCTAAAAATTCGCCTGTCCGCTCGGAGATCTCCGCCACGAACGCCGGCACGTCGGCGTCGGCGAGGTCGATCTGCGACGGCCGGATCGCGGCCAGCCGGTAGTTGGAGCGGCCCAACTCGTCGCGCGGCACGATGTCGTGCATCTTCGAGCCACGGTGAAACACCATCTCCAGCAACGCTTCCAGCTCGTAGATACCGGTCACGCAGGCCAGCGCGGTGTACTCGCCGACGGAGTGCCCGCAGGCGATCGCCCCTTCCACGAACGCGCCCTGCTCGCGCATCTCGGCGACCTGGGCGGCGGCCACCGTCGCCATGGCGACCTGGGTGAACTGGGTCAGGTACAGCACACCCTCGGGGTGGTGGTAGTGCACACCGGACGCGATGATGCTGGTCGGATTGTCGCGCACCACGTGCAGCACCGAGAAACCCAGCGTCGCGCGGGTGAACTTGTCCGCGGAGTCCCACACCTTGCGGGCCGCCTTGGAGCGGGCCCGGACCTCCATGCCCATGCCTGTGTGCTGGATGCCCTGGCCGGGAAACGCGTACACCGTCTTCGGCGCGGCCAGCCGGGCGGTCGCCGACATCACCAAATCCGAACCTATCCGGGCAGCGACCTCCACAACCTCTGCGCCCTGGTCGATTCCGACCCGGTCGACCCGGAAGTCCACCTCGTCACCGGGCCGAACCATGCCCAGGAAACGCGCCGTCCAACCGACCAACCGGGCCGGCGGGCGGGCCTGGCCGTCGGTGGCGGTCACCACGTGTTGGGCGGCGGCCGACAACCACATCCCGTGCACGATCGGTGACTGGAGGCCGGCCAGCAGTGCGGCGGCCCGGTCGGTGTGGATCGGGTTGTGGTCGCCGGAGACCGCCGCGAACGGCCGCATGTCGACTGGTGCGCTCAACGTGACGTCGCGCCGGCGCCGACGGGGGGTGTCGGTGGCGTTGTCGGACACCGCGCCGCCGGCCCGGTCCGGGTCGACGAGCTCGGCGGCGCCGGTACGGCCGCGGATCGCGAAGCGCTCTTCGAGGGTGGCCAGCACCGTCCGGTCCGGGCCGGCCACTGTCACCGACATCGGGACGACACGGCCGACCTCGGTGTCGGTTGCCACCGAAGCCGTTGCGGTGACGGTTAATTCGGTCGACACAGTAGGTAGTTGGCCGACCAGATGCGCGGCGTGGTCCAGGTGCACCAGGCTCAGCAGGCCCTCCACGACCGGGACGCCGGTGTCGGTGACGGCGGAGCCGATCGCAGCGAACACCGCCGGCCAGCAGCTCCCGACCAGCGCGTCGGGCACCGCGGTCAAGCCGGGTGCCAGCGACTCGGAGAAGGTGGCGGTGACACCGGTGTGGTCGGCCACCCGCTCGGGGTTCCAGTCCACGGTGACGGTGGCCGTGCGGGCGCGCACCGGCGGCAGTGCGGCCGGCCCGTCGACGCCCGCCGCGATGGCCAGCACCGACCGCATGGCACTAACGGCATCGTCGGTGCTGATCACCGGGATAGCGCCGTCCATGGTGCTGGCCGGCAACGTGAACCGGATGTCGATCCAGGTGCCCGATATCGGCACGCTGAGCACCACCGCATCCCCGTCAGTCTGCAGCCGCGCCCCGGTGGAGGAATGCGTGGCACCCGGTCCTTCGGGTCGGTCGTGCACCTGCCACTCGGCGGCATCGGCGATGCGGTGCGCCGGGTTGGTGGCGACGCGGCCGGCCCACAACACGTCCGGAGCGTCCAGCACGACGGCCAGCGGACCACTGGCATCGGTACGGCCCTGCCGGCGCGCACTCACCGGCTCCGGTTGCCCGTTAGCCGAGAGGACCTCGTCGACGGCGGCCTGCTCGAAGCGGTCCAGCAACTCGCCGACCGGTTCGTCAGCCCGGGTGATGCCGACCACCGAGGCGGTGCCGGGAATGATGCACACCTGGTCGGCGTCGTAACGGGCGTCGTGCGCCTGCCACAGCGAATCGCTGCGCCACCAGCGGCGGACGTCCTTGTCGATGACCGGCACGAAGTTGACCGGCTTGCCCAGCGTCTTGCACAACGTGACGAAGAACGACACGTCGGCCGGATGCAGTTGCACCGTTTCGGCGTCCGGGTAGCGGTCCAGCAGCGCGGCGATAGCATCGGCGGGGCGCTCCAATAGCGGCTCGTCGCCGAATAGCGTCTCGATCGGACCGAAATCCTTTGGGTGCAAACGAGCCTCGGCCCGCTGCAGCATCTGGGCGAACCGGTCCCGCCAGGTGTCGGCCAGCCACTGGCTGCCCGGCGAGGCGGTGTCGGCGGTCGAGTTGCCGTCGCCGACGGTCAGTTCGATGTAGCGGCGCAACCACCGCAGGTAGGTCATCTCGCCGACGTCGCCGAAGTACGGCTTGGCGGTGTTGGCCATCGCGGCGATGAGCTCGTCGCGGCGGGCCGCGGCGGCCTCGGCGTCACCGGCGACCTCGTCGAGCAACCGGCCGCAGCGGGAGGCGGCGTTGTCGATCTCGTGGATGTCGGCGCCAAGCTGGCTGCGGCTGGAAGCCATGCCGCCCTGAGCTTTTCCGGCGCTGATCCACTGATCGGTGCCTTGTGTCTCGACCAGCATCCGCTTGACCGACGGCGAGGTGGTCGACTCCTTGGTCGCCATTGCCGCGGTGCCCACCAGGATGCCGTCGATCGGCATCAGCGGGAAACCGTAGGACTGCGCCCATTGCCCGGTCAGGTACTCGGCCGCCCGCTGCGGGGTGCCGATGCCGCCGCCGACGCAGACGGTGATGTTGGGCCGCGACCGCAACTCCGAGTAGGTGGCCAGCAACAGGTCGTCGAGGTCTTCCCAGGAGTGGTGACCGCCGGCGCGTCCGCCCTCGATGTGCATGATCACCGGTTTGGTCGGCACCTCGGTGGCGATGCGGATCACCGCACGGATCTGCTCGACGGTGCCCGGCTTGAACACCACGTGGGTGATCCCGATGTCGTTCAGCTCGTCGATCAGCTCGACGGCCTCCTCCAACTCGGGAATGCCGGCGCTGACGACGAGGCCGTCGATCGGCGCACCGGACTGACGGGCCTTCTGCACCAACCGCTTTCCGCCGACCTGCAGCTTCCACAGATACGGGTCGAGGAACAGCGCATTGAACTGATAGGTGCGGCCGGGCGCCAGCAGCCCGGACAGCTCCTCGATGCGGTTGGCGAAGATTTCCTCGGTGACCTGTCCGCCGCCGGCCAGTTCCGCCCAGTGTCCGGCGTTGGCCGCGGCGGCGACGATCGTGGCGTCGACGGTGGTCGGTGTCATCCCCGCCAGCAGGATCGGCGAGCGGCCGGTCAGCCGGGTGAACTTCGTCGACAGTTTGATCCGGCCGTCGGGCAGGCTGACCACCGACGGCGCGTAGCTCGACCAGGCCCTGGCCACCTCCGGGACGGCCCCGATGGTGAAAAGGTTGCGCTGACCACCGCGGGTCGCCACGGGTACGATCCCGATACCGAGGCCACGGATCACCGGTGCGGTCAGCCGGGTCAGGATGTCGCCGGGCCCCAGGTCGAGAATCCAGCGGGCGCCGGCCTGGTGAAGCCCGGCGACCTCGTCCACCCAGTCGATCGGCTGCACCAGGATGGACTCGGCCATCGCCCGCGCCAATTCGACGTCGAGACCCACCTTTTCGGCCCAGTCGCCGACGATGTCGATGCCGTCGGCCAGCCGCGGCGTGTGGAAGCCCACCTCGACGCGCACCGGATCGAAGACCGGTGCGAAGATGTCGCCGCCGCGGATCTTGTTCTTGCGGTCGGCTTCCTCTTTCTCCGAGATCTGCTGGCAGTACAGCTCGAAACGCGACAGCTGCTCGGGCGTCCCGGTGATGACGACTGACCGGCGGCCATTGCGGATGGACAGCACCGGCGGCATGACGGTCCGGACGTCTTGGGCGAACTCCTCCAGCAACCGGTGGATGCGCTCGGGATCGGCGTTGGTCACCGACACCATCGGCGCGCGGTCGCCCAGGATCGAGATGCCGCGCCGGCGAGCCACCAGCGTGCCGGCGGCTCCGAGCAGCTGGGCCAGGGCCAGTAGCTCGACGTCGCGGGCGCCCCCGGCTTTCAGTGACTCGACGCCGAGGATTCCCTGCGAGTGCCCGGTGACGGCCACCGGCGGAGTGGCGGACAGATCCATGCCCTGCCGTGTCAGCGTGCGCACCGCCGCGATCTGGGTGAGCAGCACACCGGGCAGCGACACCGCGGCCGAGGTCAGCTGCTTGGCGGACGGAATCGGGTCTTCGGCAGCCAGCGCCCGCACCCAGCGCAGCGGCTCGAAACCGATCGGACGCACCACAACCAACTCTTTGGCGACCGGTTCCAGTAGCAGCTCGACCTCGCCGACCAACGTCGCCAACTCGGACTCGATGCCGGCCGAAGACACCAGCTCTTCGAGGTTCTCCAACCAGGCACTGCCCTGCCCGCCGAAGGCAACGGCGTAGGGCTCACCGGCGGTCAGGCGATCGACCAGAGCGTGGGTGCTCTCAATGGCCTCCGCGGGTATCCGGTCGCGGTCGGCGGACACCCGGTCGTGCTCATTGATCGTCACGTTGCGTATCTCCCCTGATAATGCTCGTATCGCTACATGTCAGAGCTGCGCTGCCCCGGGTGTCGCTGAGTCCCCGTCGGATCCCGGCCGTATCTCGTCTGAATCCGCATCGGCGAGCCGCCAAAGTCGAGCGTGGGCTGCAATAAGAGTGTCATAAGAACCCGGAGATTTTTCTGGGCGGATCGGTTACTGGCGAGTTCTACGCGCGGGTAATGGTTACCTGGGTAACACACCGTCGAACAGCGGCCGGAGTCGTCGCGAACAAACCTGCTGCGTGCAGGTGGTTACGGTCGAGTAGGCACAACAGTGCAGATCACGGTAGTATTGTTACCAAATCGTTATGTCGAAAATCTGGGCTGCGATGCGGATGTGTGACGGCGCCGTCTGTCGCGTTCCGTCCGCATCGACCGAAGTGGACGACGGCTGGGCTCGCAGCCGGAGTTTGCTGGGAACTTACCCGTGAGTCAGCAGGGTGCGCGCTACGCCCATTGGCCGAATTGGGGCTTGATGATGTTGTTGATGTCCACCCCGACGCCGCCGACGCTGCGCTTGTCGATCTCGACCTGATGCAGGTTTGCGGCCGGGTGGGTGTAGCCGCGCGGTGAACCCCAGTTGTGCTGCCAGAAGTAGGAGCCCAGCCCGTCACGCAGCGCCCAGTCGATCGTTTTGGAATTGCCGTAGACGCCGACGCGCTGATGGCCGAGCACCGACTCCCAACCCCGCAGGTACGGCGCTACCTGCTGCTTGTACTGCTCGTATGACGGGTCGTCGTCGATCGAGGCATAGATCGGGGCGCCGGCGGGCCCGCCCGCGGCGGTGTGCAGCTGCGAACCCCGCTGGGCGTGGGTGACACCGGCGTTTTGTCCGCCCAGCCAGTCGGCGGTGCCCTGCTTGCCGTACTGATAGCAGGACACGATCTTCAGACCGTTGCGAGAGAGGTCACGCGCCTCGGGCAGTTGGATCGGCTTGCCGAGCATCCAGGCGCCGCCGGGCCGGCGATCCGAGACGTACCGAATGGACCCGGCAGCGCCCGCCGCCTTGATGTCGGCGGCCGGGATCACCCCGGCCGCATAGTCCAACAAGACGCCGAGGGGGCCCGCCGAGGCCGGTGCGGCGCCCAGCGACGATGCCGCGACGCCGAGACCGAGCAGGGCAGGCGTTGCCGCTGCGCACCTGAGCACGTCGCGCCGGGACACTGACACGTGTCACAGAATACGACAATTGCATCAAATACCTCGGTGACCTCACCGGTCACGTCTGTCTCACTGCCGAAACCGCGGGCCGCCGAAGTTGCGGGCGGGCCGTACGCCGGTCACCGTTGATAGCGGTCGCGCAGCCGACTCAGCGTGGCCTCAATGCCCGCGGCATTCCGCTTGGCGAAGCCAATGCGTTCGTAGTAATTCAGGTGGTCCTTGAGCACGCCGGTGTTGCGATAGTCGAACGTCTCCGTGATGCGTGTGTCGGTAGGCGAGACGGCGGTGAACTCCCAGCGCCAGCGGTGCCCCAGCGGGTGGCGCCATTCGACCAACCGGTCGGGTTCCACTGCGGTCACCGTGCTGGTGATGCGGTAGGGCAGCCCGAACATCCGCATCTTGGTGGAAAACTTCGCACCCTCTGCCAGTTGCGCCGGGCTGCGGATGTTGTCGCCGACGGTGCCCGAACCATCGAGCTCGTGGTGGCGACGCGGGTCGGCAACGATCGCGAATAGCTCCGACGCCGGAGCGTGGACCTCGACCGAACGGCTCACCTGGTGCGGGCCTTGGTCGACGGTGATGACCGTCATCGTGGTGGCCTCCTATTTGTCTGGTTGTCATGGGCGCGACGTCGCGGCGCGCAGTTACCGCGGCTCTCATGGCTGACACGAACTCGTCGGCCCACCAGTTCAATGCTGTTGGTGGATTCACGCACCAGGCGTCACTTGACGGACGCTGCAGCCATCTTCTGCAGATCGGCGACCGTCATGCCGGACGGCTGTTCGCCCTCCCGCCGCTGCGACTTGAGCGCGACATCGTGGCCCTCCACCGACTTACGCAGCGCCCCGACGGTGCAGTGTTCTTTGCCGCCGAGCAACGTGAACGGGTCAAAGTGGAAGTGCCGCATGGCATTGCCGTGAGTGATCTTGTCGACGTCGTCATCGCTGACCCCACCCATCGACTGCGCGAATACCTCGGGTGACTGCGGCCAGTTGGAGTCCGAATGCGGATAGTCGCATTCCCAGGTGACCATGTCGAGATCAAGCGCACCGCGGCTGGCCATCCCGAACTTGTCGTCGATGAAGCAGGTCAGGACGTGTTCGTTGAAGACCTCACTGGGCAGTTTGTTGCCGAAATCCTGCCCGGTCCAGGCGTGGTGACGGTCGTAGTTGTAGTCGATCCGCTCCAAAAAGTACGGGATCCACCCGATGCCGCCTTCCGACAGCGCGACTTTGAGGTCGCCGAACTTGCGCAGCATCGGCGACCACACCAGATCGGCCGCCGCCTGCACGATGTTCATTGGCTGCAGGGTGATCATCACGTCCACCGGTGCGTCCGGCGACGTGATGCTCAGTTGCGACGACGAGCCGATGTGCATGCACACCACCACCGACTCCTCGCTGCAGGCTTGCCACACCGGATCCCAGTGATCGGAGTGGATGGACGGCCACCCGAGTTTCGATGGATTCTCGCTGAACGTCAGTGCGTGACAGTCTTTTTTGGCAACACGATGAATCTCGGCAGCCATCACCTCCGGATCCCAGATCGCAGGCAGCGCACACGGTATGAACCGGCCGGGGTGGCTGCCGCACCACTCGTCGATATGCCAGTCGTTGTAGGCCCGCACCATCGCCAGCGCGACGTCCTTGTCCTCGGTGCGCGCGAAGAGTTGGCCGCAGAATTGCGGAAACGAGGGGAAGCACAGCGACCCCAGCACACCGTTGGCGCTCATGTCCTTGACACGTTCGTTGTGGTCGAAGGTCCCGGGCCGCAGCTGGGTGAACGAGGTGGGCTCGATTCCGTATTCTTCTTTGGGCCGGCCCGCGACGGCATTGAGCGCAACATTGCCGACGGTCTCGCCGTTGTACTGCCAGACGTTGGTGCCATCGGGATTGGTGACGAACTTCGGTGCGAATTCGGCGTAGCGCGCCGGAAGCCGGCCGTCGAACACATCGGGTGGTTCGACGACGTGGTCGTCGACGCTGACCAACACCAGGTCATTGAGATTCATTGTCATCGTCTCCCTTGTAACTACTAAGATTATAAATTTAGGGTCAAGGCTCTGCCGATGGAAGGGTGTGTACCGGAATCATGGACCGCGACCAGCTCATCGACCTGACTCGGCGCGCCGTGAAACTGGCTCGCGACAAAACCACCGACCTCGCGCCGGCCGAGCATACGGTCGACGCGCGCGACTACACCTCGGTCGAGCGCCACGAGCGCGACACGGCGATGTTGATGGCCAGCCCACAGCTGGTCGGTTACGTATCCGAGTTGCCGGCACCCGGCAGCTATGCCACCAAGACCGTGATGGGGCGATCGATCCTGCTGACCCGAATATCCGACGGGGCAGTCAAGGCGTTCGACAACATCTGCCTGCATCGGCAGTCACAAGTGGTCACCGGGTGCGGCACCGCGAAACGGTTCAGCTGCCCCTACCACGCGTGGACCTACGACAACGCCGGGCGGTTGGTGGGAGTGCCCGGACGGGAGGGCTTCCCGGGGGTAACGGTGCGCTCCGACGGACTGACCGAGCTGCCGGCCGCCGAGTTCGCCGGATTCCTCTGGGTGGCACTCGATCCGGGCGCGACGCTGGACGTTGCCGCGCATCTGGGACCCCTGGGTACCGAACTCGACTCGTGGGGTATCGGCCGATGGTCCCCGCTGGGCGAGAAGGTCCTCGACTCCCCGATCAACTGGAAACTCGCGATCGATACCTTCTCGGAGAACTACCACTTCGCCACCGTGCACCGGCAGACCTTCGCGACGATCGCGCGCAGCAACTGCACGGTGTTCGACTCGTTCGGCCCGCATCACCGGTTGATCTTCCCGCTCAACTCGATTCTCGAGCTGGAGAACGTTCCTGAGGGCCAATGGGATCCGTTCCAGAACATGGTGGTGATCTACGCGCTGTTCCCCAACATCGTGCTGTCGGTGACGATCGCCAACGGGGAGCTGTTCCGCATCTACCCCGGCGCCCTGCCGGGCAGGTCGATCACGGTCCACCAGAACTCGACGCCGCTGGACCTCTCGGAGGAATCCGTCGCCGCCGGCGCCCAGGCCGTCTTCGACTATGCGCACGCCACCGTGCGCGATGAGGACTACCGGCTCGTCGAGGCATTACAGGCCAACCTCGAGTCCGGTGCACGCGATCATCTGTTGTTCGGCCGTAACGAGCCCGGGCTGCAGCACCGCCATCTGACCTGGGCCGACGCTCTGGGTCACTTATCGAGCACGTCGACGAGCTCCCAGTCCCGGTAAAGCGCCAGCGAGCGTTCGTAGAAGCCGAAGCCGCTCACCGGCTCGCCACGCAGCGTTCCGCGATAGCGATACGGCCCCTCCATGTATTCGATCGGCAGGGCGTGCGCCGGCGCAGCCACCAGCGGTTCGCCGGTGAGGTCGAGTTGCAAAGTTGCGCAGGTGATCCGGTGACGATCCGGCATGAAGCGATCCACTGCCGGCGGCGGCACCAATGGGCGAACCGAATCCGGCCAGCGCACATAGCTGTCGATGATGACCTCGACGTCCTCGGCGCACTCCGGCGCATTCTGTGGATCGGGATAACTGACCGTCACACCCGAGAACGGCTGTAGCGCATTATCGTTGGTCCGGTCGAACTGGCGCCAGATGCTCAGGTCGACCCCGTTGTCCAGATTGATCGTGCGCCATTCGTGCGAGCGAGCCCGCGGGTCTCCCCCGGTGCCTCCACCGCCGGCGTAGCGGGGAAACCACTGCCGATCGACATGTCCGGCGCAGCCGCTGACCTGTTCATGGGCGTCACCCCAGCGCAGTGTCCCGGTCATCGCCATGCCGGTCTGGAAATACGAGTAGGTGCCGTCCTGGCCGAAGCAGGCGATCCTGCCGTGGTAGCTCGACGCGCCGACCGGCACCGGCGGGCGGGTCGGCGTGACGGTCAGGTCCAGTCCCATCGGCTGACCGGCCTGGTCATCCCCGACCAGATTGACGCGGTAGCTGTAGGGCAGCAGGTTCCCCTCGTCGTCGCGGCAGGTCGTCCACGCCGCGGCGCCCGCACTGCTGGTGTATCGAATGTCGAGGTGCCCCGCGGCCGCAGACAGCTTGGGGAGCTCCGCATTCAGGTTGCCCGGCGGCATGTCGTAGTCCGTGAAGGTGCCGTAAGTACCTGCATCACAATCGAATAGCGCCATCGTGTAGAAGTCGGCGACCACCGATCCGCCTGGGCGGTTCTTGTTGAAGATGGTCAGGAAGGCAAACGACCCGCCGGCGGCGGCCAGTTCCCCGGCGATGAACCAGGTGTCGGACTCCTGATCGGGGTGTGCGCCTTCGGCGGCCGGAAAGTCCAGCGTGCCGTCGTCGGGAACCAGCCGAAACGGATAGCGACGCCAGTCGGTCGTGCCCATTTTTACTATGTTAGCGTCATTAGCAAAGTCGCCTTTCCCGAGGTGGTGCCCGATGACGGAACATCGTTCATACCAAGAACTTTTCATTGGCGGCCACTGGCGCAAACCCGCGGCCCGGGAACGGCTGACGGTCATTTCACCACATTCCGAAGAGCCGATCGGCGAGGCGCCGGCGGCCGGACCGGAGGACGTCGACGCCGCGGTCACCGCCGCGCGGCAGGCCTTCGACCATGGTCCCTGGCCGCGGCTTGACCCGCGCGAGCGCATGCGCAAGGTCGAAGAGCTCGCCGCCATCTATGCGGGCCACATCGACGAGATGGCCGATTTGATCACCGCCGAGATGGGTTCGCCGCGCAGCTTCAGCAGGCTGGGTCAAGCGGCCGGTGCGGCGTCGATGATTCATCTCATGCTGGCCGCCGGCCGCGATTTCCGGTGGGCGGAACGCCGCCAGGGTGTGCTCGGCGAGGTGCACCTGCACCGGGCGCCGGTCGGGGTGGTCGGCGCGATTGTGCCGTGGAATGTGCCGCAATTCTTGATCATGCCCAAGCTGATTCCGGCCCTGATCGCCGGCTGCACGGTCGTCGTCAAACCGGCGCCGGAAACACCGTTGGACGCGTTGTGGTTGGCCGAGATGCTCGAGCAGGTGGATCTGCCCGAGGGCGTCGTGTCGGTGGTCACCGGCGGCCGTGACGTGGGTGAGGCGCTGGTGCGCCACCCCGGCGTGGACAAGATCGCGTTCACCGGGTCCAGCGCCGTCGGACGCCGGATCGCCGGCATCTGTGGCGAGCAGCTCAAACGCGTCAGCCTGGAACTGGGCGGTAAGTCGGCGGCGATCATCCTCGACGACGCCGACATCGACAAGACCGTGGCGGGACTGAAGACCGCCGGCCTGATGAACAACGGCCAGGCCTGCGTCGCGCAGACCCGCATCCTGGTCAGCGAACGACGCCGCGACGACGTCGTCGACGCGCTCGCCGACATGATGGCGGGTTTGCAGGTCGGCGATCCGTCCGACGAAGCGACCGATATCGGACCGCTGGTGGCTCAACGCCAGCAACACCGGGTGCAGGACTACATCCGCTCCGGGCGCAACGAAGGTGCCCGCATGGTGGTTGGCGGGGAAGACAATCCAACCGATTGCGGCTGGTATGTCCGCCCGACTCTGTTCGCCGACGCCACCAACGACATGCGCATCGCGCGTGAGGAGATATTCGGCCCGGTCCTGACCGTACTGACCTACCGCGACGAGGACGACGCGGTCCGCATCGCCAACGACAGCGACTACGGGCTGGCCGGATCGGTGTGGACCGCCGATGTCGCTCATGGCCTGGAGATCGCCGCCGGTGTGCGCACCGGCACCTACGGCATCAACATGTACATGCTCGACATCGGTAGCCCGTTCGGCGGTTTCAAGCAATCGGGCATCGGCCGCGAGTTCGGCCCCGAGGGGCTGGCCGAATACACCGAACTGCAGTCGGTGGTCAGCAGCGAGGCGCTACCGCCGCTGCCTGGATCCTAGTGCGCGGGCTGCCAGTAGGGATTGCGGCCCAGTCGCGCAAGCAGTCTCGATTGCTCGCTGACGTCCTCGTTCACCGCAACGGGGGCGTTGAACATTCCTGACGCCTTCAAGGCGGCGGGATCAGGCGGCAAGCTCGCGTAAAAGAGCTCGCACCATTGAGTGTCGAGCCGATCATCGGCCCCAATCGCCCGAGCGAGGTCCCAGGTGTGCACCAACACATCGCGCGACAGGTTCGGCACCAGCTCTCGGGCATCCAGCTGGGTCGCCGCATTGCTCCCGATACCCGGCACCTCAACGACTCGTTCGAATAGTCGCCTACCGGGTTCGAACGCCTTCTCCAGTTGGTCATAGGTCAGCGCCCACCGGGCCTGGGGATCATCGCGCGGTCGGTCGGGCTTAAGCCCGCGCGGCCGCAGTAAGAGGACGTCATGAAAACCGATGACATGCTCCAAAACTCCCCTGGCATCCCACTCATCGCACGGCGAGCTGCGATCCCATTTTCCCGTCGCGGCGTGAACCGCCTCACCGAACCGCCGGCACACCGCCAGGTGCAGTTCGCCTGGGTTTTCACCGATCCTGGTCACCGCGCACCTGCAAGGTGAGTTCGACCGGACAACACAGCTCGCCGCGCTGATTGGTCACCTCGATCTGCAGGTCCAGCAGATAGCGCGGTGGGTCGACGGCGGTGTCGCGGCGCTTCGCGACGACGCGCCCGCGGCCGACCATGGTGTCGCCGGCGTAGATGGAGCCGGCCAGCGTCATCTTTCGGCGTACCACCCGAGTGTCCGGCCCGGCCCACTCTGTCGCGATGCGGTCGGCGAAGCCGGCAAGATGCATGGTATTGACGAAAATCGTCGGGTGGCCTTGGCTTTGGGCGTAAGCGGGATCGAAGTGGCCGGGAAAGTAGTCCCAGGTCGCCCCGGAATTCATCACCACCCGCTGGTAGTCGATCTGGTCGACGACTTCTGGCAGCTCGACCCCAACACCGATCCGATGCCACTGCACGGTCATGGCTGCTGCTCAGGGGTGAAGCGGAACAACGTGTTTCGGTTGCGGGCCACCACCGTGCCGTCCTGACGGGTGAAGGTGTCGAGCGTTTCGACGAAATGACCGACGCCGAGCCGGGTCCGCTTCTCCGGTGACACCGACACCACCTCCTCGACCACTGTCAGCCGGTCGCCCTCGGCGATCGGCTGCAGAAATTCGGCGTCGTTGGATGCGTTGATGAAGGTGGTGCCCGGCAGCGGAACCAGCAGCGCGATCGCCGCCGCCCGTGGTCCAGCCGTGGGCTCCCACGGTGGCGGGGTCAGCCAGCCCATCAGCAGGGCCGGCGGCGCCAACAGCCCGCCCCAGGTCCGCGCGGCGAAGTCGGCGTCCCAGTAAGACCGATTACCGTCGCGAACCAATGCGGCGAACAACTGGATGCGCGCCGCACTGACCACGGTGCCGGCCGTGCGCGGCTCGCTTGCCACCCCGACCAGGTGCAGCGCGTCTTGATAGCTGCCGAAAGCCAGCTGGTAGCTGATCTCCATCACAACTGGGTCAGCGCCGAGTCCCATTGCAGCTCACGGGAAGTGAAGTACCAGCCGCCGCGCTCGTAGATGAGCCTGTCCCGATATGTTCCGGTGGCGCGCAGTGTGGTGGCACCGTCCTCGCCGAGACCGAACAGCAGCCCGACACAGCGCTGGGTGGCGTTGATGCCGTCGACGCTGATCTCGTGATCGACGGTGACCATCCGCCGGCCGCGGCCGCCGTCGAACGCGGCGCGCAGGTCGGTGAACTCCTCGCCGCCGCGGGTGAAGCTCGCTCCGGAGTGACGGAACGTCGCGATCCAGCCGTTGCGGTCGCCGTCGGACCAGCACCGGTTGTGTCGCGCGGTGAGATCCAGGATGGCGTCACGCCCCGCCACACCGTCGAGCACATACTGCTGCTGATAGGTCATGGCCATCGTGGTTTCTCCCAATCTCACCGGCTGACGAC
>NZ_JBOHHI010000175.1:0-3753 GCF_050700595.1 Mycobacterium sp. | reverse complement strand
GGTTGACGTTGTGTCGTTTCGCCGTCTGCATCAGCTCAAGGAATGCGTTGTCGACCCGGTAGCGGCGCAAAGTGATCAAGACCCCCTCGGCGGTATCGAGAATCCGGGCGCCGCTGCGGCGCACTTCACGGGGCCGGCGTGGATATTCGTTCGTGCGTGATCGCGTCTGGCTTTCGTGGTTAACGGCGGTCATGTCACCTCCTATATCAATAATTATGATTAATTTTAGACCCGAGAGATGCTTCGTCAAGAATCATTACTTTTAGAACGCCACAACGACACCCCGGCAAGTTCTCACCACAGTTAGCCGGCGCAATCAGGGCAAACCGCCACACCGCCCCCCTCGCTGACGAGGTGGCTGCGGTGGTACACCAAAAAGCAGCGTGAACAGGTGAACTCATCGGCCCGCTTGGGGATCACCCGCACCCACAGTTCTTCGCTGGACAGATCGGTGCCCGGCAACTCGAACGACTCCACCGATTCTGATTCGTCGATATCTATCGCAGCGGACGCTACCGTGCGGTCTGCTGCCAGACCCTGGAGGGAATCCTCAGATAGGTTATCGGCGTCGGTGCGGCGTGGCGCGTCATAGTCGGTAGTCACGAGATTCAGCCCTCCTTATGGCATCACCGGGTACGGCAAGCCGAGCGTTTCCAACAGGCTCCTCGCGCGTTTCTTCGCCGGTGGCGCAGCCAGTGGCATCGCGCAGCACTGCCTTCGCCGGCTGCGGTGGCGCCTTGGCGCGGGGACACAATGGTTCCGTCCGACGACTCTGCGGAGCACGCACCACGACACAGCAGTGGCCCTCGCGCCGTACCGGCACCGCTCGCTCAGACTCGCCGGTGGCTTCGAGCATGCCCTGGATCAGTTGCAGGTTGAGCCCGCACACCAACGCGGGGTACTGCCGCGCGAGCTGATGAAACGGGCAGTTACCCAATTCGATATCACCCCCGGCTGTCCGGGCGGGCTCATACCCCCACCCACACAACGCGTGGATCACACCCGTGCCCGACACGCGGGCCTGTCCGGTCTGGCGGGCCATCGTCGCCAGTCTGGAACCGACAGTTCCCAACTCGTCGTGGGCGGCCACCGCCTCGGCGAGCACCTTGGCCAGCAACTCATAGTTGCCGGCCGGTACGTTGGTTGACCGTTCCGGCTGCGATCCACGTTTGCTCATGCTGTCTCCCACCGGCCCGGCCGATCCATGGCCGGATGTCGACGGTCCCTGAAGTCCGGTCCAGCAAATATTACGAGTTAAGTTTGTATTAACGATAGGAACTTCAATAGGTCTGCGTTTTATGGCCAAGACACGCCCCGCACAGGGATGAGACCTTCGTTATCGGGACAGATCACCGCCCCGACCGACTTCTGGTTGCGATACCAGGCGGTCGTGACGGCGCAGACCGCACCTTCCGTGCGGAAGCAATCCGTCTCCACATCGGGTTAACACGGCGCGGCGCAAGCCGGGTGGAAGGGATCGGGTCCAGATCCGTGTCGTCACCGGCCGCACATGTTAGGGTTTGCCCGCCAGAGTTGGCCACGCCAACAACGCACCCCCAGGCGGGGGTTGCCTCATACTTCGATGAGTACCGTCCTGCTTGACACCTACGACCTCGGCGAGGCCGAGGAGGTCTTCAGCGCCACATACGGGTCAGTCCACATGACGGTACCGGAGCGCGACACGCCGACCCACACCCGTATCTCGCGTTCGTGCCTGGGGTCAACGAACGTATATGCGGAAGACTTGACCTACACCTTTAACTACGCCATGGCTCCGCCGGAGAAGATCCTCCTGGCTCGCATCCGCTCAGGGACCACGGAGCTAAGCATGAAGGATGGGCCGGCTGCGCTGTTCGGACCAGGCCGAGCCGCAGCGTTCGGTGCATTCGAAGGTGAGCCATTCGGCGGGACCTTTTATCGGTGCCGCTTGGATGTTTTCGCAATGGATAGAGCCGTTCTCGGCCAGGTCGCTGCTGGACGGTCGCACATCGAGCGCCCGGTGCGGCTCACCGGCTCAGTGCCGTTATCCGAAGCTGCCAATCAGCAGCTGGTCGCGGCCATGGATTACGTGCGTGATGCAGCCACTAACAATCCGTCGGCTATGCGGAACCCACTCATCGCAGGCGCGGCGCAACGCTACGTAGCGGCGAGCATGCTGGCCACCTACCCGAACACCGCGGTGCTGGAACCGACCATCGAGGACCGGCACGACACCACACCCACGCTGCTGCGAAGGGCGATCGCGTTCATCGACGAAAACGCCCACACCGACATCACCATCACCGACATCGCCGCCGCGGTGTACATCACCCCTCGGGCGTTGCAGTACATGTTCCGCAAGCACCGTGACTGCACGCCAACGGAATACGTTCGGCGAGTTCGCCTGCACTACGCCCACCTCGACCTGGTAGCTGGTAATGGCACTACGACGACGGTCGCCGACGTCGCTCGGCGGTGGAGATTTGGCCACCTCGGACGCTTTGCATTGGCTTACCGGAAGGTGTACGGGGAGAGCCCCAATGTCACGCTCCGGCGTTAGATTGTGCAGGTCGTCGGTGCCCATCGCAGCCCACTCGACGCCGCGGTGCTCACGAAACGCTTTGCCGCAGTTACCCGCACGGCTAACCTGGGCCCATGAACAGTCCGTGGAACGCCGACGACTTGTGTGCCGCGATCCAGGCCGACACCGCCGAATCCCTCACAGGTGTTATCCGGCAACTGGCCGATCGGCTGCGACGCCACCACCGCGAGATACCTGACGCCACCGCGAGCGCCGTCGAGACCGACCTCGCGGCGGCCGTCTGCGATCTGCTCCACAGCTTCGGGCGACTGATAGCAACCCGGCCGGTGCCCGGATCCCGATTCGACGCGGACCGCTTCGAAGATCTTGGCCAGTTCCACAGTCAGGCTGCCCAGCTGTGCCGTCAACTGGACCGGTTGACCGGACAGCAGTAGCTCAAACCGTGAAACCGAGCGCGCGCAGTTGCTCGCGGCCGTCGTCGGTGATCTTGTCCGGACCCCAGGGCGGATTCCACACCCAGTTGATCTTCAGGTCGGTGACCAGGCCGGTGCCGATCAGCGCGTTGCGCGACTGGTCCTCGATGACGTCTTGCAACGGGCAAGCCGGCGACGTCAACGTCATATCGAGCAAGGCAACCGGGCCCTCGTCGCCGTGTTCGACCTCCAAGTCATACACCAACCCGAGGTCCATGACGTTGATGCCGAGTTCGGGGTCGATCACGTCGTGCATCGCCTCGTCGACATCGGCGAGCAATTCCTCACGCGGTGCCGTGGTTTCACTCATTCCTAACCTCCTCGAGGTCTCCGCCGGCTTCGGCCAGCATGTGCTTTTCCGCGCAGGCCCGCGCCAGCGCATCCTTGAACGCCATCCAGCCGAGTAGCGCGCATTTCACCCGCGCCGGATACCTGGCCACCCCGGCGAACGCGATGCCGTCGCCCAGGACCTCTTCGTCACCTTCCACGGTCCCGCGGGATGACACCATCTCGGTGAACGCGGTGACAGCCTTGAGCGCCTGCCCCACGCTTTGACCGATCACCTGCTCGGTCAGCACGGAAGTGGCCGCCTGGCTGATCGAACACCCCTGCCCGTCGTAGGAGACGTCGGTGATGTGCTCGCCGTCGTCGGACAACGCCACTCGTAGGGTGACCTCGTCGCCGCACACCGGGTTGACGTGGTAGACCTGCGCGCCGAACGGCTCACGCAGCCCACGATGCTGCGGATGCTTGTAGTGA
>NZ_JBOHHI010000174.1:0-26379 GCF_050700595.1 Mycobacterium sp. | reverse complement strand
AACCCCGACGGCGATTTCACCGATGTCGACCGGGCACGGCGGCGCGGCATCACCATCGGCAGACAAGACATCGACGGGATGAGCTCGATCACCGGATACCTGACGCCCGAAGCCCGCGCCACCATCGACGCGGTGTTCGCCAAACTGGCCGCCCCGGGCATGTGCAACCCCGAAGACCCCAGCCCATGTGTAGGCGGTAGCCCGTCACAAGAGACCATTGAGCACGACACCCGCAGCGCCGCACAACGAAACCACGACGCGCTCAACGCCGCCGGACGCGCACTGCTGGCCTCCGGGGACTTGGGTCAACACAACGGGCTGCCGGCCACCATCATCGTGTCCACCACGTTGCGTGAATTGGAAGCCGCAGCCGGGAAGGCGCTCACCGGCGGTGGCACGCTGCTACCGATGAAAGATGTGATCCGGCTGGCCTCCCACGCGCACCATTACCTTGCCATTTTCGACAAAGGCAAAGCGATTGGGCTCTATCACACCAAACGGCTCGCCTCGCCGGGCCAGCGAATCGTGTTGTACGCCAAGGATCGCGGATGTTCCTTCCCGAACTGCGATGTGCCCGGTTACTTCACCGAGGTCCATCATTGCACCCCCTACGCCAAGTGCGGCGAAACCGACGTCAACGACTTGACGTTCGGCTGCGGTGGCGATCATCCGCTCGCCGAACAAGGCTGGACCACCCGCAAAAACTCCCACGGCGACACCGATAGGCTCCACCGTCAACAAACGCTATAGTGGAGGCATGACCGCAGCCACCGCCGCCGCCCCGACCCGCACTCGTTCCGCCGCTAAGCGCACGACACGCCCACGCGCACGCCAGGATTCGCTCCGCGCGGCCATCTACGTCCGCATCTCGCTGGACTCCACCGGCGAGCACCTCGGCGTGCAACGCCAGGAGCAGGACGCCCGCGCCATCTGCGCCGAACGTGGCTGGCAGGCTGTCGGGCTTTACAGCGACAACTCGATCAGCGCCAGCGACGCCAGGAAGCGCCGGCCCGGCTATGAGGCACTGCGCCGCGACTACGACGCCGGTCTGTTCGACGCCCTGGTGTGCTACGACTTGGACCGGCTCACCCGCCAGCCCCGCCAGCTCGAGGACTGGATCGACGCCGCCGAAGGCCGCGGGCTGGCGCTGGTCACCACCAACGGTGAGGCCGACCTGACCACAGACGCCGGCCGGCTGTTCGCCAGAATCAAAGCAGCGGTGGCCCGCAGCGAGATCGAACGGAAATCGGCCCGGCATAAGTCGGCGCTGCGGCAGCACGCCGGGCTGGGGAAGGTGCCGCACGGCCCAGCGCTGTACGGCTACACCACCACCGGCGACACCGTGCCCGACGAGGCCGACGTGGTGCGGCGCATCTTCAAGGCGTTTGACGGCGGCGAGTCGTTGCGGTCGTTGGCGCGGTCGCTGACCGCCGATGGTGTGCCCACCCGGTCGGGGCGGCCGTGGAACACCCGCACCATCCGCGACATGCTGACCAACCCGCGCTATGCCGGGTGGGCTGTCTATCATCGGGAGATCGCCACCGACGACAACGGCAACCGGGTACGCGGCCAATGGGAACCCTTGGTCAGTATCGAGATGTTCGACGTGGTGCAGGCCCGGTTGTCGGATCCGTCGCGCAAGACGAATCGTGTTGGGACAGATCGCCGTTACCTCGGCTCCGGGCTGTTCGTGTGCGATACGTGCGGCGAGCCGGTCCAGACACTCAACGGCGGAAAGTATGTCTGCCGTGGCCATCTGACGCGCGAGCACAGCCACGTTGACCACTATGTGCTGATGGTGGTCGCGGAACGGTTGGGCCGCAAGGACTTCGCTAAGCTGCTGGCTCCGCCCGAGTCGGAGATGGCCCCGGTGGTCGCCGAGTCGGAGCGGCTGCGGAAACGGCTGGCGAAGATCGACAACGACTACGACACCGGCGGCATCGACGCCCGGCGGTGGAAAGCGGCCAAGCAACGGGTGCAGGCCGAGCTGGCCGAGGTTGACAAACAACTGGTCACCCGGCGCGGCGGGTCGGCGCTCGGCGCGGTGGCCGGCGCCCCCGATCCGGCGGCCGCGTTCCTCGGCGCGTCGCTGATGGGGCAGCGGGCCGTGATCGAAGCGTTGTGCGTGGTCCGGTTGCGGCGGGCCGGGCGGGGTAGGTTGCCGAAGTCGGTTGGGTTCATCGACCCGGCGACCGTGTTCATCGACTGGCGGGCGTGACCGTGGACAACGAGATGGTGGTGTACTGCGACGGGCCGAAGGATGCGCCGCATGAGCGCCGGGTACTGCGACAGTACCGGCGGGCGCACGACGGTACTTGGCTGCTGCCGCACCCCGGCAACCCGACCGCCAGCATGATGGAGAAGCCCGGGGAGTTCCCGGCGGACCGGCAGTACGGTAACCGGCTCCGGTTTCATTGCACCACCTGCCGGCTCGACGAGAAACACACCCTCGACCGCTGGTACTACGACAGCTACCCGCCGTTCGATGCGGTGTTCGAGAAGCTGCACGCCCACGGCAAGCATGAGATTAGCGTGCGCCACCTGGCCGGTCTGGTGTGGCCGGCCCCGTCGAATTACCGCTATGTAACTCCGGCTGCTAGATTGGATAGCTGGTAGCCGTTCCCGCGGGCAGTATTCAGCGGGAGGAAGCCTCTCACGCGGAGGGTGATTTCACCTTGCCCGGAGGTTCCACCAATGGCCGCACTCTCATCAACTGTTGCGCACCATCGCGCCCGTATCGCTGCGCTCAGCCGTGACCGGCAACCCGACGACCCCGACCTGCTCGACGCCCGCCGCGACCTCGCCTACGAGCGGCTCGCCGAACACGTCCGCAAAGTTGTCGACACCGCGCCGCCGGCCACCCCGGAACAGCTGTGCCGCATCGCCGGCATCCTGCAGGCCGGTGCCACCGGCGCCAAGGCGGTGGCGTAGTGACCCGCCTCACCGAAGTGCTGAAAGCCGCCGGCGTCAACTACGACGACCTCAACCAGTACATCGCCGAACGTGACACGTTCAACCTCGACGACTGGCACGCCGCCAACCCGGCGCCGCACACCCCCGAGCAGAAAACCGAACTGGTACAGCACATCAGCCGCCGGGCCGAGCTGATCGACCAGTATTGGAACAGCCTGCCCGCCGATACCGTGCAACGCATCCGCGACGCCATCGACGAGGATGCCCGCCGCTGGTATTACGAACAGCAAGCGCGCGGCACCTACACCGCCTTCGCGCCGGCCGGCGGCAACCCCGCCTACGTCAAGGCCGCGCTCGACGCCGACTTCGCCAAACTCGCCGCCGCGCAAGAGGGTTGTCGCAACGACACGCTGCACCGGGTGGCGTGCAACGTGTTCGAGTTCGTCAAGGGCGGCCACGTCAACCACGACGCCGCCTGGACCGAACTGCGGCGCGCCGCCGCCATCGGCCTCCACGACCGCGAGATCGAAGGCACCTTGCGCTCCGCGTGGAACCGTGTCGGACCCCGCGACGTGCCAGCACCGACCAGCATCGACCCCGCCGCAACCATCACCCCCGAAGGACTCTGATGTACACCCCGGATATCAACAGCCTCGTCATCGGCGGCGGCGGCAACGAGTACAGCCACACCGACTACACCGGACCCGCCGACGACACCGGCGACGGCACCCCGAAACTGGCCGGCAGCCTGCTCAACGCGACCGCGCTCCAAGCGCTGCCGGACCCCGAGCCGCTGATCGTCGACACCGTCGACCAAGGCACCGTCGCGCTGCTCTACGGCAAGTGGGGAACCTACAAGTCGTTCATCGCGTTCGACTGGGCCGCCTCGGTCGCCACCGGCCGGCCGTGGCAGGGACGCCGCACCGACCGGCGCCGCGTGCTTTACGTCGCCGCCGAAGGCGCCTACGGGTTCAAGAACCGGGTCGCAGCGTGGCAGGCCGGATGGCACACCACCATCGGCGACGACGACCTCGTGATCCTGCCGTACCCCGTCAACCTGACCCGCCGCGACGACGTTGCGCTGCTCATCGAGCTGGTGCAATGGGGCCGCTACGACCTCGTCGTGCTCGACACCTTGGCCCGGTGCATGGTCGGCGCCGACGAGAACAGCGCCAAGGACTGCGGTGTCGTCGTCGATGTCATGGTGCGGCTGCGGCGGGCCACCCCGGACGGCCGCGGTGTCGTGCTCGGCGTCCACCACACCGGCAAGGACGGTAAGACGTTCCGCGGCTCCTCGGTATTCGAGGCCGGCGCCGACACCGTGTACGCCGTCCAGCGCGACGGCAACACGGTCACCCTCAAACGTGAGAAGCGCAAGGATGGCCCCGAGGCCGACCAGCACGACCTGAAGCTCGACCTGATCGACGGCACCGGCTCCGGCGTCATGTCAGCCGTGAAAAATCCCCACCACGGCGGTGGGGATACCGACCGCGCCGACCGCCTCATGGCCATCTATCACCACCACTTCAGCGCCACCGGAGCAACCAAAGCTGACCTGCGCCGGGTCGCCAGGGAGGCCGGAATGTCGGACAGCACCTTCGACCGCGCCATCAACGACCTGGTGAAAAGCGAAAGGTTGACGAACCAGGGCACCGACAAGCGACCGTTCTACTGGAAGGCCAGCTAACTCCATCCCCACCTACCCCCACCCATCACCACCGCTGGATCCCCATCATCACCACCTGGGTGTGTCTATAGACACCCCAGGGGTGGGATGCCGGTGATGAACAACCAACCGGCCAAAGCCTGGTCGGCACCAACAAGGAGGATTACATGCACCACGCACAACCCGAGCGCGAGGGTTGCCCCGCCGCGGGCATCACGGGGTGGGAGCCAGCTCATGCGTAGCCCCCGCCCGGTTGGACGACCACGCGGCCGCAGCGCGATGGCTGGCGCCGCGGATTGGGCGCAGCGGATCGGCCAGCACATCCTCCCCGATGGATCCGTAATTGTGTCCCCCCGGATCGCTGCATGGCTTGAGAAGCGGGCGGGCATGACCGATGACCGCCGGATCGCCCTCCGTGACAGCGA
Source organism: Mycobacterium sp. (assembly GCF_050700595.1). Taxonomy (GTDB): domain Bacteria; phylum Actinomycetota; class Actinomycetes; order Mycobacteriales; family Mycobacteriaceae; genus Mycobacterium. The sequence continues at coordinate 21,375 of NZ_JBOHHI010000174.1, read as the reverse complement.
CCCTGCAGCCTATGCGGTTTTGGCTGCGTTGCGTCTCGCCGCCCTACATCACCATTCCGGAAGCGGAACGAAAGTGGCTGAGCAGCAACACCAGACGCAAAAATTAGATGTGTGGCTGACCACCGACGCAGCCGCGGCGCAACTGGGGGTAACCCCGCGCGCAATCCGAAAATGGATCGCCGCCGACACGCTACCCGCCACGCGCCACGGCAGCCGCTGGCTGATCAACCGCAACCACCTGAAAGCCTTGGCGCTCACCGCCTAAACCGAAAGGACCAGCACCAAAATGCCTGCCACCCAGTTTGACGAAACGAAACGCAAGATGTCTGCGATTCGGGACAGCCTCCAACGCGAGGTCAACCAGATCCAAAACAACCCCAAGTACAGTGATGGCGGCCGAGCCCAGGAACTTGCGAAAACCCTCCTCGCGCACCGCCGGCAAGCCGATTCACTGCGCACCAACTTCAGCGTCAACAACGAAGAAGTGCGTCTGAAGCTCACCGCCAAACTGTTCGGCATACCCAACCGCGCCGATCCCGCAACGATTCTCGTATACCGTGACGCCGAGGACCGGGCCGCCAAACTAACCAACCCCGACGATGCCGCGGCTATGCTCACTCGCGCCACCGAAAAAGGCGACACCCTGTTGGCGCGCGCTGTCGCCGGCCACGCGCACAGTAAGAAATGGCAAAACGTCACCGAAAGTTACTCCGAAGCAGCGGGTCTCGCTGATGACCTCGACGAACTGAACGCACTGCCCAGCGGCGCCATGCTGAAAACCGCTGTGACAGCCCTGTTCAGCCTGCGCACGCCGCCAGGGCTGCGCACGTTCGTCGGAGACACCTCGGACGCCAGGCTGCAGCGGATTGCCAATGGCGAGGGGTTGCAATCTTCGGCGCCCATTTCGTCTTCCGCGGTTACTGCCTTCGGATAGCTCGTCGACAGACGAAACTTCCATCAGGAAAGGGAGGGGGGCGACCCCTTTGCGCGGGCGGCCGCCCCGGCCGTACATAGTGCTCGACTGTATCTAAGTAGCGTCTAGAATTTTTGGAGGTTTGCTGAACAATGACCCCAGGACAGCAGTTACGGGCAGCGCTCGACGCTGCTCTGGCCCGCGAGGGTGAACGGCTTGGCCAGCAGCTTCGGTGGGACGAGCGGGAACAGCACCACATCGACGCGGCTTGCCGGGCGGTGGATGCCGTGGAGCTGTTGGACCGCAGGATCGCCGCTGAACAGGTCGGCGAGGACCGCGGAACCATGGTCGTCAAGTATCTGGCCGAGCGTCGTTTGCAGGACGACAAGGTGGCCGAACACCTGAAGTGGCTGCAACTGGAGCAGTTCGCGCCGCTCAAATCGCCGCGGCACGTGGCAGCCGGCGCGGCCCGGTGGGCTGGTGTGCAGCGTGGCCGGAAGGGAACCGCCTGATGCCTGTCACGGATGGTGGCGGGGCCCGGCCAGTGGATGGCCTGTATGCCGCGGTGTGCGCGCAGGAGGAGCTGGAATTCGAGCTGTGGCTCCGCCAGGGTTGGCGCCGCCAGGACCCGGACCGCCGTTATCACCGGCAGGCGCAGCTCGACGCGGCGCGCGCTGGCGCGCCTATCGACGTACTGGTGTCGTCCTTGCCTGCGCCGCATCGGCCGGCCGCGTCGGACATGTTCGACCGGGTGACGGTGTCGCCGGATGGGTCGATGCGGTTCACGGGCGCGGACTTTGCGGCGTGGGAACGGGACAACGACTTGTGAACGCCGCGGCCCTACCGCAGGATTTCGATATTCACCAGCGCATCCAACCCAGGCCGGTGGCTAATCTGCAGCCAGAGAACCTGTTCAACCTGCTCGAATATTTCCTCCACACGGACCAAACGCTGCGGCAGGAGTATCGCCGCCTGTCGAGGTTCTGAAGCTGCAACTGCACCGCGGCTAGCCTGCGGTGAATGGGATGTCGAGACGCTCGGCATGCTCTTCGATATTTCTAAGTGAGTCCTCTGAAACCCCAAAGGTTTTCAGCTGGGTGACAACATCGGGCAAGTCGTAGCCACCGTAGAACGGCTTGCGGGTTTCCTCCAGTAGGTGCGCGACTAGGCTAGCGAATCTATCGGGTGATCTGGCTACTCGTCCATCGTTACTTAGATGATGCAGAAAGAGAGATTGGCTTGACATTCCGGCCCGATATTGGAGTGCGAGCTCGATTCCTTCGGCTGTGGAGTCGGTAAGGTACAGCACCCACTCCGCCATCGCGCTGGCCTCTTCCACTGTCATTTCCATAGGGACGTTGCGGAGTCGGTCCTGCCAGTAGGAGCGCATCCAGCGCTGCCATTGCTGTTCAGCGAGTTCGGATGGCGCCGTGCGAAGGTAGTGGGCGATCTGCTCGGCCCATTCCACACGATCGCCGAGTATCGCCTGCCTCAGGAATGTCGACAACCATTCTCTTGGATCTCGGTCAGCGGACATTGCGATGCTGGCGAGGTGTCCGACTAGCCTTTGGCCACTTTGCTCTTCGAAGTCTTCGCGATGTTCTATCGCTTCGAATAGCAGCTCGAGCAACCCGGCATCTAAAAGCTGGTTCGTCCATTTGCCGTGTGACAGGTAACCTTCCCAGGCGCGTCGCGCTCGCGCCGCATCGTCCCATTTAAGGAGGGGCAGGACGTTGCGCTCGCACCACGTTGCGTCGGCGTTGTGGAGAAAGTGGATCCAGTTGGTTATCAGCACTTGAGCCATTTCACTGCGGCTGTCATTGCTGCTTAGCATCGTTTCGAGGTGATCCGATGTTGCCGGAGGGAGCCCACCCCAGCTGTCTTCGTTTGCGTTCCAATCACTTTCGATTGACTGAATCCAAAATTCGGTTAGGTGACCCGCGGGGTGGTTGATAGCACGAGTGACCCAGTCGGCACCTTCCAGTGCGCTTGGCATATCCGCAGGTATCGCGTTCCAGCATCTGATCGCAAGATCTCGGCTTCCAGCGACGACCCGCCAATTTGTTGAGTGCTCATCATCCACTGATCGGTAGCCGGCCAACATGCGAGTCACGGCACTGATTACCTCTGGCAAATCCAGGAGGTTGATCCGGCTGAGGACGCGTGTGGCCTGATCGGTGGTCAGATCCGCTCCCGCCCACCCGGAAATGACGGCTTGCGCGATACCCGAATGACCAGACCCCACAGCATCGAGGACAGAGAATCCGTCTTCTGGCCACCGTTGAACCATCTGCCGAAGCAGCGCCGCAATTCTGTGCCAGAGATATGCATCGAACCCATCCGATTTAGATTCGTACTCAACGAGAAGGTCTCGGACGATAGAGGCGTCTGCTTCGAGTTTGTTGTGCAATTCGTCGGCCGTTGTGGGCCTTTGGTCTGCACCCGCCTCGTCCTTCTTATCGGCGATCTCAACATCTTCCGGCTGTTGAAGATCGGGGTAACCCGACGTGATGGCAGCCCGGGCATCTTGAGCATGATCTGGGTCGGGACTATGCACCGCGATGAAAGTCAGCATGTGAGCGGCACGCGCGCGTGTGTATTCGTCTCCGTCGGTACCGGCAACAATAGCGTCGACGACGGCGTTGGCGATATTGCTCGTTACTTCGGGCAATGTCGCGGCGAGGAGTCGGAAAATCTCGTGGCGCAGACCGTAATCGAGTAGCCATCCTTGCTGGCGTAGCCACTCAAGCTTCTCAGATGCGGCTCTGTCCTGCCGTTGGACCCATCCATGGATTGCGAGCCGCCGCAGGAGCGGGATTTCGCTTGACGCCCACCTATCAACGTGTACGGACGCCTCGTCGGGGGAGGTCGTAAGCAAAGACTCGACACAGTCGCGTGCTGCATCGATGAGAAAGCCAAGTGGACTGGGGAAGTCATCTGCGGGGTTTGGTTCGATCGCAGTCCGAGAGCTGCTGGGCCAGGTGAGTGCAGACGGTTCTTCGGCAACCATCAATTCAAGGTGCGCTCTTCGTAACTGGTGATCGACTATCGGTAGCAGCTCACCCGCGGCCTCGGGCAAATTAGGCTTGAACACGTCTTTCCACGCTTGCCGTAGCCAATAGTCATCGCCTCGCAGGCCGACCTCTATTCGCGGGCCGTCGAAATACCCGCGCTCAAGGTAGAGTTCGGGCTCCGTCAAGTGGGTGAATAGGAACAGAGCCGAGTTGCGGTCCTGCGTCCACAAAGTGTCCGACAGTATGAAATCGAAGAAGTCTGCCCGCCGTAGTTGTTTCTGGGTATCGCGCAGCGCGATCAGCAACCACGGCCGCAGTGCAGCCGGGTACGGCTTGGACAAGGAGTGAAGGCGTCGACCGATCGCCCAGGCGAGATCCGGCCCGAGGTACCCGCCAGCAGCATAGATAACAGCTAGAGCCGCACCCGACTGTTCCTCAGTGACGTAGTGTTCTGCAAACCAGTGGGCGAGTCGCTCGGATATGATTTCGGTTGGGCCAGAACGCTGCTCAAACAGCTTTCGGAATTCGGGCCTGGCGGCAGCCCACTGCAGCCAGGCTGGATCGCGTGCGTGATCGGTGAAAAACTTGACGGTCTCTTCATCTGACACAATGAACTCAAGGTAAGAGTTATCGTCTGGCGTCAGTGGTGGAACTAGTGATGAGACAATCGATTTAACACGTTCGCGATGGTCTAGCAGGCCCATAGAGGCATACAAGGCCAATCCATCAAGCGCCTGCACCAGCGCGTCATGAGAGCCGCTTGCGTCTACCTTGTATTCGATCGGCTTAATGCCAAGTTGCTTCCAAAGCGGAGCACTGGCGTCAGCATGCAGGATGAACCGATCATTCGACCGACCCAAACCACGGGCAAGGTATTTCATGATGACATCGTTATGGCTATAGCCGATGAAAAGCACCGTATAGCTTCCGAACATCCGTTCCAAGAAGCGGGCAGCCCAGGCATCTGTCAAGTAAGCCCGGCCGAAATCTCGGTCTGTAACGATCAACTGATCCACTTGCTGGCACAGGCACCCGTGCAAATACACCAGTCCCTCGAAGGCATCACCCATCGGCAACGCCGGTGCGAAATACTTTTCAAGAGAGGGATCTACGCAAGTCGTCAGGTGCTCGTCAAAGTTAGTGGTGACGATCCGCGGTCGCGTTACTGACGCAAGTTTTGCGATTGCGCGATGAGCGGAGTTTGGAAGCGATCCGGATACACCGATATGGCGGGCAACACACTCATGCACGTTTACACCATGGTCGTCCTTCATCCGACCCAAGATCTCATCCAGTGGGCCACCCTCGACATCGCCAATGACACTGGTCAGCGCACTCTCATCGCGGATGCGCTCCACCAACTGCACAAAGTTGGGCAACGAGGACGGCGGTCCCATCGACGCCCCAGCGCCAACAAAGAGTACGAGAGTTCCGGCCTTCTGGGCATCGATCAGAGGTTGCGGGAAGTCAACGCCGCTGATCCACACGCTGCAGAGGCTACAACGATCTACGCCAGCCGTTACCGCCGATCAATGCGTGACTCGGATTTTGACCCGCCGTGTCGGTGAGCATCGCTACGCTCGGGCCGTGCAATTCGGCACCCCGCTTTTTATCGTCGAGCTGCTCTAGTGGCTGCACTCGCGGACCTGTTGGCCCAGTTGAATCCCGACCCGCGTCGGCGTGGGAAGCAGTTTGAGCACATCTGCAAATGGTTCTTGACCCACGACCCCGTCTATCTGCACGAGCTTCGCCAGGTCTGGCTTTGGGATGAATGGCCTGGTCGATGGGGTATCGACGCCGGTATCGACTTGGTTGCCGAGGACCATCGCGGAAAGTTCTGGGCTATTCAAGCGAAGGCATATGACGCTGCCTACTCGGTTACCAAGCAGGATGTCGACACCTTCCTATCTGAGTCTGGGCGCCCAGAGTTCTCGTTCCGCCTGTTGATCGCGACGACCAACCACATCGGGACCAAAGCCAAGCGCACAATCGAAGAGCAGGAGAAGCAGGCAAGCGTTCTAGACCTTGGTCAGCTTGAAGCAGCCCACGTTGACTGGCCGAGCTCGCCATCCGATTTGCGCGCCCGGCGCCTGCCACCAAAGCGGCCAGCTGGGCGCTGGGCTTATCAGGGCGAAGCGACGAGAGATGTGGTGAAGGGGTTTCACCGGGCCGACCGCGGTCAGTTGATCATGGCGTGTGGTACCGGCAAGACGCTGGTCGCGTTGTTCATCGCGGAGAAGCTTGCCGCCCAGCGAACCTTGGTTCTGGTGCCGTCGTTGTCGCTGTTGGCCCAAACGCTGCGCGAATGGACGGCCAATTCCAAGGTGGGATTCGAGTTTCTTCCTGTGTGCTCGGACGAGACTGTCACCGAACCCGATGCTGCCTTGGAGAACACGAGTGATCTCGGTTTCCCCGTTACCACCCACCCGGAAGAGATCGCTGGGTTCCTGCGCCGCCGGTCGGGCCGGCGCGTGGTGTTTGCGACGTACCAATCGTCGCCGGAAATCGCGAAGGCGTTCAGGCTAGGGCGGGTACCGACGTTCGACCTGGCCATTGCCGATGAGGCCCATCGCTGCGCCGGGCCCGTCTCGTCTGACTTCGCCACCATCCTGGACTCCGATAAAATCAAGGCACGGCGCCGACTTTTCACGACGGCCACCCCGCGGTACTTCACCGGCCGGGTCGTGCGGGAAGCGCAGGAGGCCGACTTCGAAGTGGCCTCAATGGACAACGAGGCAGTGTTCGGTAAGGAGTTCCATCGCCTGAGCTTCGGCGAGGCAATCACCCGTGACCTACTCACCGACTACCAGGTTGTCGTCGTCGGCGTCGATGACGCCACATACCGCGACTGGGCAGAGCGAGCCCGGTTCGTCACCATCGACGGCAACAAAGTGACCGACGCCCGCACTCTCGCTGGACAAATCGGCCTAGCTAAGGCGATGTGGCGGTACGACCTACGCCGCACCATCACCTTCCACTCACGGGTGAAACGTGCCCGCGAATTTGCTCACTCGCTACCGCAGGTCATCGCTTGGATGCCAGCGCACCAACGGCCGACCGGGAAGTTGTGGTCTGACTACGCATCAGGCGAGATGCCAGCCGGACAACGCACGGTCCTCCTCCAACACCTCCGGCGGCTCGACACCGGCCAACGAGGGTTGCTCGCCAACGCGCGCTGCCTCGCTGAAGGAGTCGACGTACCTACGTTGGACGGGGTGGCTTTCATCGATCCGCGCCGTTCGGAGGTCGACATTGTGCAGGCCGTCGGCCGCGCCATCAGGCACGCCCCAGATAAGACCGTCGGCACCATCGTCATCCCGGTCTTCATCGACACCGACGAAGACCCGGAGATTGCCCTTGATGACTCGGCATTCAAACCGGTGTGGGATGTGATCAAGGCGCTGCGGTCACACGACGATGAACTGGGCGAAGAACTCGATGAAGTTAGACGCGAACTCGGCCGGCAGGGCCGACAGCCACGGCTCCCCGCCAAGATCCACCTCGATCTGCCGGAAGCCGTCGACATCGATTTTGCCCGCGCCTTCGATGTCTGCCTCGTCAATCAGACGACCGCGCCGTGGGAGTTCTGGTTTGGACTACTGGAACAGTTTGTTGAACGCCACGGCCACGCCAATGTCCGCCAGCCGTACAGAATCGATGGCCACCGGCTCGGTATGTGGGTCAGCCATCAGCGCAGGCACTACGCCAACGGCACCATCGATGGTGACCGTCAACGTCGGCTAGAGGAACTACCCGGCTGGACCTGGGACCGCTATGCCGATCAGTGGGAGGAGGGTTTTCGGCGGCTCGTGGAGTACGTCGAAAGCCACGGTGACGCGCGTGTCCCGAGGTTCTACACAACAGATGGCTACAAACTGGGTTATTGGATCAACAATCAACGCGACAACTACGCCAAGGGCATCCTTGCCGCTGATCGTCAACGTCGGCTGCAGAAGCTGCCGGGCTGGACATGGGCGCGGTTCACCGATCAGTGGGAGGTGGGTTTCAGGCGTCTGGTCGAATATGTTGAAAGCCATGGTGACTCGCGCGTCCCGCAGGCCTTCACGGTGGATGGCTACCGGCTGGGTTACTGGGTCAACACTCAACGCGCCAACAAGGCCAAAGGCACGCTCGATGCTGAACGGCAGCGCCGGCTCCAGGACCTACCCGGCTGGAGTTGGATCTCCCTGGCCGACCGGTGGGAGGAAAATTTTCAGCGACTCGTGGGCTACGTTGAAAACCACGGCAACGCTCGTGTCCCTCGGCACTACACCGTTGAGGGTTACCGGCTCGGTGTATGGGTTAGCCATCGACGCGAGGACTACGCCAGAGGAATTCTCGACGCCGACCGGCAGCGCCGGTTAGAGGAGTTGCCCTGCTGGACATGGGATCCCTTGACCGCCCAGTGGGAAGAGGGATTCGGGCGACTGGTTAAGTACGTCGAAAGCCACCTTGAGGCTCGTGTCGGTCGGTTCGACACAATCGAGGGCTACAAACTCGGTAATTGGGTTTCATCGCAACGTGATAGCTACCGTAAAGGCAAGCTTGACGCGGACCGGCAGCGCCGATTGGAGGAGTTGCCCGGCTGGACATGGAAGCCGCCCCCTGGACCTAAACGGCTGTCTAGCGAAGCGCCCAGCACCGTTGGTGATTTGCGGTGAATCCCATTCGGTAGCAGGGGCCGCCACGTCTATCGACGGCAACGGCCCACCCCGCTCCCGAGCCGCACGGCGAAGAGCCGCCACCAACCGCAGCTCGGAGTCGATGGTGTCGATGTCGCGCATGCACCCGTACGTCCGCTGATTCGCCGTCACTCTTGCTCAATTACCGTGTATTCCCGGCGCAGCAGTCGAACATTGATCAAGTTCGGGTCCTTGACGTACTCGTCGTAGGTCCGATGCGCGGCGGCTTCGTCATTTACCGGCCCGAAGTCGCGCTGGTCTGTAGTGCCGTCGCCGAATCGGAAGTCGAACCGTACCCAATATTCGATAGGACCTTCGGTCACCGTTTGGCTCCTTTACTCCTGCTAGCCCAAAGTTAGCGTGGTCGCATGACGATGGGGCGCATCGGTCCGATAACCAGTCGGCTCGTCGGGCTAGTTTTCGCCGGCATGCCAAATTTTCCTCCCTAGTAAGTGCCGCCGTGATCGCGTGGGCTGTGGCGATTCTTAGCTCGTCGCGGACAGCTCGTACCCCACCGCGAAGGCGAAAACGCGCGTTCGGATCGTTATTCTAGGGGCGTGGCTCGGCAACGGAGTCCCCGTCGCTGGGGTGATCGTTGGGAAGAGGTCAAGCTGCTCGGCCAAGGCGGGCAGGGTAGCGCCTATTCGGTTCGCGACCTGAGGGAAAACTCAACTGGGTGGGTGCTAAAAGCACTTCACAACCCAAACAGGGTTGGGCATAAACGCCGCAGCCGTTTTGAGCGTGAGATCGTTGCCTTGTCCACGTTAAATTCAGGGCATATCCCGCCGGTCATAGACCGGTCGCCCGTTGGAACGACGCCGTTGTACTTCGTGACACCGTTCGTCGGCAGAAACCTCACAAGAGTGCGCGGTGTCGTAGAACCACAAGCCTTGCTCGAGCGGTTTCGAGGTGTCGTGGTCGCAGTGTACGACGCGCATGCAAGAGCCATAGTGCATCGTGACATCAAGCCGAATAACATCACCGTTGACGATCGCGGCAGGCCATTTCTGGTGGATTTCGGCATCTGCGCATACGACGACTCGGATTTGGGACTGACCGGCGCGACTGAGGCGCTCGGCAACCGCTCGTTCGCGGCACCGGAATGTGAGCCAGGAAATCCCGATTCGGTAAGGGAGCCAAGCGATGTCTATAGCCTCGGCAAGGTGCTGTACTGGATGACGAGCGGCAACAGGCTTATGTATCGCGAGGACTTCGACCTGGACACGTTGACCATCGGGGATTCGTTTGTCCAGCAGTATGTTTCAGTTCTCATAGACCAAGCTGTCCGCGAGAACCCGGCCGCTCGCTGTAGCGTGACAGAGCTTCTTGGCCGCGTCGATTGGGCACTTGCCAAGGTGGGCGAGCATGCTGCGATTCGGGCGGCCGGTTTGACCGTTCTCGCCGACGGTTTCGGCCCAAAAAACGAGTGTTACCGAGGTGGTTCGCGATCAGCGACAACGCCACCGCGAGGTAATCCACCTGCGGACCATGATGTCGCTGAATCCTTTTTCGTCCACGAAGCCGTCAGACTCCAGCGGATCGACATCGGGGTGAACTTACGTCACGGTTCGGGCCGGGTTGAAGTTCTGCTCATAGAGGGCGATCTTGAGAGGCCATCCGGGAATGTGATTGAGCGATGGGACGTCGAGGTAACCACCCCGAACACCCTCCAAGTGTTGGAACTCTCCTCAGCATCTCATCCAAGGCTGGGACCGAGCGAAGTGTATTGGGTGGTTCTGTCGGCAAGCGAAGACGACAGTGAAATAGCATGGATTTCGGCAGCTCTTGAATTGATGCCATGTCAGTCCCGATTTGCTGAACGTAACGTCCCCAACGATTGGGAGCTGGGCTTGTCTATCACTGGCCCTGGGCATTCACTTCGTGTCCTGGCACGCCCAGAGCAGCAGTTATCGCCAACGCGCCCAGAACGGGAGTCATCGCCGACACGTCGTCCACGAAGATCGCGCCGGGCTCGCCGAGCTGAGAAGGACCGCGAGGATACCCCGAGCTGAGCACAGTGCCCGACGCCTGCGTTCTGCGCATCTGCGGCACCTTTATGGCGGGCACTCGGGCCGTCCATGCGAAACTACGCACCAACGGAACTCCCGCCCGTATGTCGGATCTTTCATTTGCGTTATCGACGGCGGAGCTTTGAGTGGATTCCACCACCGCACCTCGACCACGGCCAACCCCGGGTGAACCGGTTCCACCACCCCGAAAACCTTCTGCGCGACGACGAGGAAGACGACGAACCGTAGCCGTGCCTTTACACGGGCGGCTCGGGGTCGTACTGGATTGCCCGGCGTACCTGGCGGGCACGGTCTGCGCCGGCGAGCCGGACAATGAGGTGCAACGCCATGTCGATTCCGGCCGAGACTCCTGCAGCGGTGATTGTGTCGCCGTCGTCGACGTATCGCTCGTCGCGCCGAACGTCGATGGTGGGATCGAGTTGTGCGAGCAGGTCGAGTGAGGCCCAGTGTGTCGTCGCCGGACGATGCGAGAGCAGACCGGCGGCCGCGTAGACCAGAGAGCCGGTGCACACACTGGTCATCAGTGGAATGGTGGCCCGCTGGCGACGGACCCACTCCAACTGACTGTCATCGTGCAGTTGGGGTCGGGTGCCCTGGCCACCCGGATACACCAGCACCTCGAGCGGCGGTGCGTCGGCGAAAGAGTGATGCGCCTGCACCGCCAGCCTTTTGGCGCACTGCACCAGACCGCCCGATCGGGACAGGCACGAGACGGCGTAGCCGTCGTCAGGGAAGGAGCGTGTCCAGAAGGACAGCACTTCCCAGGGGCCGACCGCATCGAGTTCCTCAACGTCCGGGAACAGTACGATCCCGATCTGCTTCACCATGACCACGATTGTTTACCCGGCGGCCGTAGATGCCAGGTGACGGGTGAGCCCGTCCGGCGTCCGGATAGATTACCGGGGTGATTCGACCAGCGCAGACGGCGCGCAGCGAACGCACCCGCGAGGCGCTGCGCCAGGCGGCGCTGGTGCGATTCTTGGCCCAAGGTGTCGAGGACACGTCGGCCGAGCAGATCGCGGCCGATGCCGGCGTGTCGCTGCGGACGTTCTATCGCCATTTCACGTCCAAGCACGACCTGCTGTTCGCCGACTACGACGCCAGCCTGCAGTGGTTCCAGACCGCGCTAGACGTGCGATCGCCCGAGGAGTCGATCGTCGAGTCGGTGCAGGCGGCGATCTACGACTTTCCGTATGACGTTGAGGCAGTGAAGAAGATCGCCGCGCTGCGGGCCCGCGAACTCGAGCCCGGGCGCATCGTGCGGCACATCCGGCAGGTCGAGGCCGAGTTCGCCGACGTCATCGAGCAGCACCTGCGCCGCGCCGATCCGCCGGCCGCCACGACCAACGACCGACTGCTGGTCACCGTCACCGCGCGATGTGTCGCCGCGGCGGTGTTCGGCGCGATGGAGGTCTGGATGCTCGGCGAGGACACCTCGCTCGACGAACTGACCCGACTGTGCAACGCGGCGCTTGATTCGCTGCGGAACGGCATCCGCACCATCCCCTAGTTTTGTCAATTTTGACAAAAATAACCGCTCGTGCGAGCCTGAACCGGTGGCCGATTACGACGCGATCGTCATTGGTGCGGGGCACAACGGATTGGCCGCGGCGGTGATGCTGCAGCGCGCCGGGCTGCGCACGCTGTGCCTGGAATCCAAGCTGTACGCCGGCGGGATGGCGTCGACCGTCGAGTTGTTCGACGGCTACCGGTTCGAGATCGCCGGTTCCGTGCAGTTCCCGACTGCACCGGTGGTCAGGCAAGAGTTGGGACTGGACACGTTGCCGACCGTCGATCTGGACGTGATGTCGGTAGCGCTGCGCGGTGTCGGTGATGATCCGTTGGTCCAGTACGGCGACCCGATCAAGCTGTTCACCCACCTCAACGAGGTGCACGGAGCCGACGCCGTGAACGGCATGGCGGGGCTGATGGCGTGGAGCCAGGCGCCGACGCGAGCGCTTGGCCGTTTTGAGGCTGGTACGTCGCCCAAGACCCTCGACCAGATGTATGCTTGTGCCACAAACGAATTCGAGCGCTCGGCCATCGATGATATGTTGTTCGGTTCGGTCACCGACGTGTTGGACCGGTATTTACCGGACCGCGAGAAGCACGGCGCTCTGCGCGGTTCGATGACCGTGCTTGCGGTCAACACCATCTACCGGGGGCCGGCCACACCGGGCAGCGCGGCCGCGCTCGCCTTCGGATTGGGTGTTCCAGACGGCGACACCATGCAGATGAAAAAACTCCGCGGCGGGATCGGCGCGCTCACCGCGCATTTGGGTGAACTGCTGGAAGGCCAGGGCGGCGACGTACGGCTGCGTACCAAGGTGGCCGAGATCCTGGTCGCCGACGGCCGGGTGACTGGTGTGCGCACCGAGGCGGGCGACACCTATACCGCCCCGATCGTCGTTTCCGGCATCGCGCCCGACGCCACGGTCAACGAGCTGATCGATCCCGCCGCGCTGCCCGCCGATCTCCGCCAACGCTATGCGGGGATCGACCACCGCGGCAGTTACCTGCAGATGCATTTCGCGCTGGACGAAGCCCCCGCGTTCGCGGCGCCCTACGAGGCGCTCAACGACCCGGCCATGCAGGCGTCGATCGGCCTGTTCTGCACGCCGGAGGAAGTCCAACAGCAGTGGGAGGATTGCCGTCGCGGGATCGTTCCGGCCGACCCGACGGTGGTGTTGCAGATCCCTTCGCAGAACGATCCGGAGTTGGCGCCCGAAGGTAAGCACGCCGCGTCGGCGTTCGCGTTGTGGTTCCCGATCGAAGGCGGCGCGGACTATGGCCGGGCGAAGGTCGAAATGGGCCAGCGGGTGATCGACAAGATCAGCCGGCTCGCACCGAATTTCGAGCGCGCCATCACCCGGCACACCACTTTCACGCCCAAGCACATGGGCACGATGTTCGGCGCTCCGGGTGGCGACTACTGCCACGGGCTGTTGAACCCGGATCAGATCGGGCCCAACCGCCCCGGACCGAAAGGATTCCTCGGCCAGCCGATTCCGATCGACGGGCTGTATTTGGGCAGTGCGGGATGTCACGGCGGCCCGGGAATCACGTTCATCCCCGGCTACAACGCCGCCCATCAAGCGCTGGCCGACACCGGGCGCTAAGCGGACCGGCGCCGCTAGTCCTGCCGGTCTAGCAGCTGGTCCAGCAGCGCGGTGAACGCGTCCGGGTCGGTCGGCGTGAAGGCGGGGCTGGGCCGAGTGCCGGGCACGTCGAGAGTGATCAGCGTGGACTTCAGCGGCCGGCGCACGTCCAGCGGTAGCCAGCGGCGCAGGTCCGAACTGCCCCAAATGCGCAACCGGTGCACGAACAACCCGAGCGGCTCGGCCTTGTACCCGCGGATGCTGTTCAAGGAGATGACTTTCGAGGTTCCAGACGGAAAGTGGTAGCGGCGCAACGTGATCGCTTCGTGATCTAACTGAACCACACCGTCGTCGTAGTAGTGCTGCTCGCTCATTGCCGGGAGCACCGAAGCTCGTGTCCGCGCGCGGTGAGGCAGCGGCCGGTCTCCAGATCCCATTGCCAGCCGTGCTGATTGCAGGTCAACGTGGTGCCTTCCACCACACCGAACTTCGACAGGTCGGCCTTCATGTGGGGGCAGCGGCGCTGTATCTGCCAGCCGTCCAAGGTGATCGTCGATGTATCGTCGTGGGTCTCGCCGAACCAGCCGTCGGCGTAGACGATCCGCTCGTCGGTCAAGCACTTGAAGAAGGTGTACAGGTATTCGTTGTAGCCGCCGACCCGCCACGCCTTGAACCGGGTCGACAGGAAGATGGTGTTGACCCAGTCCGGTTCGTGGTCGCGCAGCACGGTCCGCACCAACTCGGGCGGGATCGCGAACCCGTACCGGAACTTCTCGTCGGGAACCGGTTCGCGCACCACCCGTTTAGGAAAGTCCAACACGACCGTCTCGGCGCCGATGGCCAGCTCGACCGGGTAGCCGATACCGTCGCAGATCTCGTTGCTTTGCAACATGATCGGCTCGAACGCGGCGCGCAGCGGCTCCAGCTGCGACTCGCCGATCGCCGGTGCCCGGCCGGCCTTCTCGGCGGACAGCACCGGCGCCATCCGGGCGGCGTAGTCGGCGATATACGCCGCCTTGCCGGTGGAGAAGATCGCCTCGACATGGTCGGTGGGCAGCGGGTGGTGCAGCGAGTTCAATTGTGCACCAGTGAAATCCGCGGTTGAGCCGGGAATCATCAGCAGGCCCCGATCGTGCCCGTGGGCGCGCATCTGCTCAAGGAACACCATTTGGTCGGGGAAGATGTTGGCCGGATCGGGGTGGTCGTCGTTGAGGTGGCGCAGCTCAGGGTCCAGAAAGCAGGGCGGCCCCGCCGACGGAATCACCCAACCGGCCCCGACCTGGGCGATGTACTGGCGGGCCCGGTCCATCTGGCGTTGCCGCTTCTGAATGCCGAACGACTCCTTGGCGCGCGCCGGCATGTCGTAGACCATCGGGTACCAGATCGCGCCGGAGTACTGCAGCATGTGCACGTCGACGTCACCGAAGTCCGAATGCAGCACGTCCAGGTCGACCGGCCGGGCGTCGTTCATGTTGAACAGCGTCGTCATGCCATCGCAGACCACCAGCGCCGAATCGCCGATCGGGCCGTCGGCGGGTGCGCGCAGCGCGATGATCATCACGTCGAGTTCACCCTTGGGCCCGCCGATCGGGTGTTTGACCGAATCGGTGGTCTCGAAAAACCGGTGAAATCCCAGCTTGCTCAGCTCATTCCGCAGGTCGGGCACCGGGTAGTCCGGCAGGAGTACCACGGCATCCTTGTTGACGTGGGCGGCGAGCAGTTGGGCGTCGAAGTGGTCCTTATGCAGGTGGGAGACGTAGAGGTAGTCGCAGTCGCCGAGGGCGTCCCAGTCCAACCCGCTGTTGTCCGGGAAGGGAAACCACGACGCGAAGTAGGCCGGGTTGACCCACGGGTCGCACAGGATGCTGCCCGCTCGGGTCTCGATCCGAAAGCCGGCATGACCGACGCTGGTGACCTGCACTAATACCCTTCAAACTAGTTGCGCAACGTTGATGTGCCGCCGCCCCGAGCTTAACGGGAGATCGGCTGCCGATATGGCTGCGCCCGGCCGGGCCCGCACTTGCAACGGGAAACATTAGGGTTGAAGCCGTGGAACCGGTATACGGGACGATCATCCAGGTGGCTCGCCTGGCCTGGCGGTTGCAGGGTTTACGGTTCAACGTCACCGGGCTCGAGCACTTGCCGGAGAGCGGCGGTGCCGTCGTCGCCATCAACCACACCAGCTATTTCGATTTCACCTTCGCCGGGTTACCCGCCTACCTGCAGGGACACCGCCGCAAGGTGCGGTTTATGGCCAAGCAGGAGGTGTTCGACCACAAAATCACCGGCCCGATCATGCGTGGTTGCCGGCACATTCCGGTGGACCGGCAGAGTGGGGCTGCCTCGTTCGAGGCGGCCGTGGCGGCGCTCAAAGCCGGCGAACTGGTCGGCGTGTACCCGGAGGCGACGATCAGCCGCAGCTTCGACATCAAGGAACTCAAGTCCGGTGCCGCCCGGATGGCCATCGCTGCCGACGTGCCGATCGTGCCGCACATCGTGTGGGGTGCTCAGCGGATCTGGACCAAAGACCATCCGAAGAAGATGGTCCGCCCGAAGGTGCCGATCGCAGTGGCGGTCGGTGAGCCGATTCTTCCGACGCTGCCCGCGCCGGACCTGACCACGCTGCTGCATTCCCGGATGCAGCATCTGCTGGAGCGGGTGCAAGAGTCCTACGGCCCGCATCCGGCCGGCGAGTTCTGGGTGCCGCACCGGCTGGGCGGTGGCGCCCCGACGCCGGCGCAGGCCGCCCGGTTGGATGCCGAGGAAGCCAGTCGTCGCGCCGCCGCCCGGGCAGAGCGTCACCGCTCCGATGCGGGGGCCGCACCGGAGTAGTTTGTATGGAACCGGTTTTCCGCGCTCTCGAGATCACCGCAAAAGCGGTGGTCAAGGCGGTCGGCAGCCCGATCTCCTACCAGGGCCTGCAGAACATTCCGCGCTGCGGGGGCGCGGTGTTGGCCGTCAACCACACCAGCTATGTCGACTTTCTGCCCGCCGGCCTTGCAGTGCATTACTGCGGGCGCCGGATGCGCTACCTGATCAAGGCTGAGATGCAGCAGGTGAAGTCGGTGAATTTCCTGATCAAACACACCAGGACCATTCCGGTGAACCGGGCGTCGGGCGCGGACGCGTACGCGGTCGCCGTCCAGCGGCTGCGCCAGGGCGAGGTGGTCGGGGTGTACCCCGAGGCGACGATCAGCCGCAGCTTCGAACTCAAGGAATTCAAGACCGGGGCGGCCCGGATGGCACTGGAGGCACAGGTGCCGATCGTCCCGCTGATCGTCTGGGGCGCTCAGCGCATCTGGACCAAGGACCATCCCCGCAACCTCCGCCGCAACAAAATCCCGGTTACCGTGGCGGCCGGCCCGCCGCTGTCGCCGCATGACGACCTGGAGCAACTCGAAACCGAGCTTCGCGACCAGATGACGGCGTTGCTGTACCGGGTACAGGACGAATATCCACATCCGGCCGGCGCGTACTGGGTACCGCGGCGGCTCGGCGGCAGCGCGCCGACCCCGGTCGAGGCCGAGGTTCTCGAGCGGGCCGAACGAGAAGAGCGGAGCCACAAACACGCAGGACGGGACGTTTAACCTGGTGGGCGCCAGGGTAGCCGGTATGCCCTGCTGTGGGCGGGCTGGATAATGGGAGACGAAATGGCTGAACCTTTCTTCCGGATGATGGAGATCGTCGTCCCGCCCGTGGTTGCGGTGAACGGCACCAAAGTGACCTACCAGGGTCTGGAGAACATTCCCGAGCACGGCGGGGCGGTGATCGCCCTCAACCACACCAGCTACGTGGACTGGCTGCCGGCGTCGCTGGCCGCATTGCGACGGCGGCGTCGGCTGAGATTCATGATCAAGGCCGAAGCGCAGCAGGTGAAGGCGATCAACTTCGTGATCAAGCACATCAAGCTGATTCCGGTGGACCGTGCAGCCGGAGCCGACGCCTACGCGGTCGCCGTGCAGCAGTTGAAGGCCGGCGAACTCGTCGGGCTGCACCCGGAGGCCACTATCAGCCGCAGCTACGAATTGCGACCGTTCAAGACGGGGGCGGCCCGTCTGGCGCTGGAGGCGCGGGTGCCGATAATCCCGATGATCGTCTGGGGTGCACAGCGGATTTGGCCCAAGGATCAGCCAAAGAACTTGTTCCTCAACAAGGTTCCCATCAGTGTGGCAATCGGTTCACCGCTGTCCCCCACGGGGGATGCGGAGCGGCTGAGCACCTTGCTGCGCGACGTGATGACGTCGATGCTCTACCGCGTGCAGCAGGAGTATCCGCATCCCGCAGGGGAGTATTGGGTGCCGCGGCGACTGGGCGGCAGCGCGCCGACACAGGAAGAGTCCAAGCGCCTGCGGGTGATCGAGCTGGCCGAGCGGGCCCGCAAGCAGGCTGCCCGCAAGCAGGGCGTGAACGGCCTGTGAAACCGCCGCGCCGCCACGGCGCCGGACCGTTCCGGTGACGCTCCCCGCGCTCATCGCCTGTGACGTCGACGGCACTCTGCTCGACAGCGATGAGACGATCAGCGCGCGCACCCGCGACGTCATCCGCGCCGCCGTCGAAGCCGGGACGGAATTCGTCCTGGCCACCGGGCGACCGCCACGCTGGGTGCAGCCGGTTGTCGACGCGCTCGGGTTCGCGCCGATGGCGGTCTGCGCCAACGGCGCCGTCATCTACGACCCGGCCGGCGACCGGGTGCTGTCGGCGCGCACCTTGTCGGTCGAGATCCTGGGCGAACTCGCCGAGATCGCCACGCGCGTGATTCCGGGCGTCGGACTGGCCGTCGAACGGGTCGGCAACAGCGCACACGACACGGCCACCCCGCAGTTCGTCAGCTCGCCGGGCTACGAGCACGCCTGGCTCAATCCGGACAACACCGAGGTCTCCATCGCGGATCTACTCAGCACGCCTGCGATCAAGTTACTGGTCCGCAAGCCCGGTGCGCGCAGCGCCGACATGGCCGCCGTATTGGCCGAATACGTCGGTCGCAGCGACGGCGAGATCACCTTTTCCACCAACAATGGCCTGATCGAGATTGTGGCGCCGGGCGTCAGCAAAGCCACCGGTATCGAGGAGATCGGCCGGCCGCGCGGTATCACCGACGAGGACGTGGTCGCGTTCGGCGACATGCCCAACGACGTGCCGATGCTGCTGCGGGCCGGACACGGTGTGGCGATGGGCAATGCCCACCCGGACGCGATGGCCGCGGCCAACGAGATCACCACGCCCAACACCGACGACGGAGTGGCGCGGGTGCTCGAGCGCTGGTGGCTATAGCAGCGTGACGATGCGTGCCGGCTAGCCGACTGGCGGCGAGAACCGCTCGAGCTGAACCGGCGGGCCGCCCGGCGACGGTGGTGGCAATTCCTGTGCGACGCCGTCGATGACTCGGGTGACGCGCCCGCTGAGCCGGTTGAAGTTCAGGGTGCCGTGCGCGAAGTTCTGCATTATCCACAGCGGCTCCTGAATCTCGCCGCTGGTCGGCAGCCCCAGCGCGCCGTGCTCGTAGCCCAGCGAGGCCCACGCGTCGTAGATCGCTCCGGTGACCGGTGTGGCGCCGGTCGCTTCGGACCAGTACATCGCGCCCTTGGCGAAGGTCGCGTAGCGGGCCGAGCCGGCTCCCGCCGACTCCGGTGACGTCGGAACCCCGAGCGCGCTGTCCATCCCGCCCAGCTCCTGCCAGCGGGCATGGATCGCGCCACCCTGCAGCGCAGCGATCAGCTCCTCGGGCCCGGGCGGGTCGTTGAAACGGGCTGCGGTATCGCGGATTTCGTCCATCAACGGGTAGGCGATGTTGCCCGGGCAGTCGGTGGCGCCGACGTCGCGGTGGCTGAAGATGGTCGGCAGCGTCGCGGGCGCACCCGCGGGGAAGTGGGTGTTGGGCCCGCCGGCCGAGACCAGCGTCACGGCGCCCCGGGGGTCGACGCGATCGAGACCCAGCCGCCAGCCGAGCAGCCGCCCGACGGTACGCAGCTGTATCGGTGTGGGCGGGATGTCGTCGAAGTTGCCGATCATCGCCACACCCCAGGTGTCGCGGTTGAACCCGCCGGTGTGCGAGCCCTCGACTGCTCTGTCGAACCCACCGGCGCGGCCTTCGAACACCTGGCCGTACTTGTCGACCAGTGCGTTGTAGGCGATGTCGCACCAGCCCAGCGTTCTGGTGTGGTAAGCGTAGATGGCCCGCACGATTGCCGCCGAGTCCTGCGGCTCGTAATCGTTACCCTCCGCGGTGTGGTGTATCACCGCCGCCTGAATTCCCTTGTCGTACAGCGTGCTACCGCAGCGGATCGACTCGTCGGCACCCCACTGCGAACGGCTGATGATGTTGGGTGGCTGGCCGGGCGCGATGACGGCGGTGGGCGGTGTCCACTGGGTGTCGGCCGGTGCCTGCGGCACAGCGATAAGGATTGCCGAGATGTTCTGCGCCAACGGTTGCTCGACGGTCGCCGGTCGGTAGCCCAGGCCGGGCTTGGCCGATGTCTCGGCGGGCGGTGCCTTCAACACTGGCGGAGTCACTGGCGCGCCCGCCGGTCGGGTGACCGCGATCTGCACGGTCGTCGTCGTACCGACGAACACCGGTTCGGTGCCGCGCGGGCCGTGCGGCGACCCGCCGCCGTCCCCGGATTCCAGCGTCTCGGTGTCATACCAGGGCCCCCACGAGCCGTCGGCGCGCTTTGCACGCACCCGCGCGGAGGTGTCGCTCAGGTCTGCGCCCGTCAACGCGACCATGGAAAACGGGATCGGTTGGCTGAGTTCGCGGACCGTCACGCCGCCCCCGACACCAGTCAGCGGCTGCTGGATGAGTTGGGTTTCGCCGGGCCCGGGATGTGTGTCTCGCTGATCGGGAACACTCGCCCACGGCAGGATGACGACGGTCGCCGCAATGGCGGTGAACAACATCGTCGGCGGGCGACGGCGGAGCGGCACGAACCGATGTTACTTATGTGATCTATGTTGCAAATGATGCGACACGATACAGATGTGGATTAAGTTGTCGGCACCCGGCAACGGCACCGCAGAGTTGAGGTGCGAAGTTCGACCGACTTCTGCGGTGCCGTCGGGTGGCAGGTCTTAAGCCCGGGCCCCTTAGGAAGCCGGAGCTGCCGGTACAGCGGCGGCGGCCGCCGGGGCAGCCGCGCCTGATGCGGCAGCACCCTGCATGGCCTGGCTGATCGACGGCATCACCATGCCCTTGAGCAGGTCCATGGCCTGGCCGGCGCCGAGCTGGTTGGCGACGCCCATCATGTCGTTGACCAGTCCGCCGCCACCCGACGACGATGCCGCCGGTGCCGCGCCCAGCGACGGATCACCCAGGATCGGGTAGGTGCCGTCGGCACCCGGGTCCAATCCGATCGGTGTGCTGATCGGCATCTCGCCGGCACCGCCCAGCCCCGGAGTGAGGCCGACCGGACTGGTCAGCGACGACGGATCGAGGCCCGTCGGGCTGGTCAAGCCCGGTACCGCGGCCGTGGGGCTGGTCAAGCCCGGTACCGCGGCGGTCGGGTTGGTCAAGCCCGGTACCGCTGCGGTGGGATTGGTCAAGCCCGGTACCGCTGCGGTGGGATTGGTCAGTGCGGGGTTCGTCAGGCTGGGATCGGTCAGCGACGGAGTAGCCGCCCCGGGTGTGGCGAGGCCCGGAAGGCC
>NZ_JBOHHI010000173.1:0-21937 GCF_050700595.1 Mycobacterium sp. | reverse complement strand
CACCGGAAGTGCCTTTCTCGTCGGGTCAGATTGTTGTGTGGAAACTCCAATCATCCCAGCTCAGAAGGCACTTTCCTCATACCGACACCCGAACCACCGTCAATTCATCCGTGGATCGAGGCTAAGGGCGAGCAGACGCCCTGGTCGGCGTCCCGGCTGACCCGCGGCATACGCCAACGTGCGGATCGATACGCCGTCATCGGCGCGTCGCGTACGAAACCGTACAGTCGGCGCAAATTTTCATGGAATCGAGTGTGAATCCAGGGCGTCGAGTGTGAATCCAGGGCGAGACTTTTGCCCGCAGCCCGCCCTCAGTGCACGCTCGAATCCCTGAGTGCACAGTCGATTTGGCCTGTTCAGCACGCATATGTGCTAGAGCTGCACCGGATACTGCGGCTCGCTGATCCGCGGCACCACGCTGTGCTCGACGAAGATCGCGTGCCACAGCATGAAAATCAGCACCGTCCACAGTCGACGACTGTGATCGGTTGTGCCACAACGATGTTCGTCGAGCATCCGACGCACCGCAACGATCTTGATGAACTGGCCTGCCTGCGAGGAGTCCGTCGTCGCATACGCCCAGTCCAGCAGCTCACCGGAGCGCAACCAGTGCCTGATCGGTACCGGGAACCCGAGCTTGGGCCGGTTGAGCACGTGCGCCGGGACGATGGGCTCCAGCGCGCGCCGCAGCGCGTACTTCGTGGTGCTGCGGGTGATTTTCGCGTCGTACGGCAACCGGGCGGCCACCGCGAAGACCTCCGGATCCAGAAACGGCACCCGCAGCTCGAGCGAGTTGGCCATCGTCATCTTGTCGGCCTTGACCAGGATGTCGCCGCGTAACCAGGTGAACAAGTCGATGTGCTGCATGCGGGCCACCGGGTCCCAGCCCGCCGATTCCGCATACACCGGCGCGGTCACGTCGGCCTGCGTCCATTCCGGGCGGAACCCGGGCAGCACGTCGCGCAGTTGCGCGTCGGAAAAGCTGCGGGCGTTGCCGTAGTAGCGCTCCTCCAGCGGTAGCGATCCGCGGTGCAGCAGGCTCTTGCCGCGCATGCCGTCCGGCAGCGGTTTGGACACCTTGCCCATCGAACGCCGCAGCCGTGGCGGCAGATACTCGAACGGCCGCAGCGACAGCGGCTCCCGGTAGATCGTGTAGCCGCCGAACAACTCGTCGGCACCCTCACCGGAAAGCACCACCTTGACGTGCTTGCGGGCCTCGCGGGCAACGAAGAACAACGGCACCAGTGCCGGGTCGGCGACCGGCTCGTCGAGATACCAGACGATCTCGGGTAACGCGGCGACGAACTCACCCGCACTGACCACCTTGGCGATGTGCCGCGCCCCGATCGCCTCGGCCGATGCCACGGCGACGTCGATCTCGGAGAAGCCCTCCCGCTCGAAACCGGTGGTGAACGTGATCAGCCGCGGGTTGTGCCGGATGGCCAGCGCCGCAATCGCCGTCGAGTCGATGCCACCCGACAAAAACGCTCCGACGGTGACATCGGCGCGCATGTGCTTGGCCACCGAGTCCTCCAGGACGGCGGTGATCTCGTCGTAGCGGGCCTGCTCGCCGCCGCGGGTGATCGGATCGGCGCTGAACCGGGGCACGAAGTAACGGGCGACTTCCGGTGCGGGACTTCCCGGGCGGATCCGCGCGTAGCAGCCAGATTCCAGCCGACGTACCCCGCGGTGCAGCGTCTCGGGCTCGGGCACGTACTGCAGCACCGTGTAGTGCTGGACGGCCCGATCATCGATACGGGTGTCGAACCCCACCAGGCCGGCCAATTCCAGCAGGCATTTCTTCTCGCTGGCGACCGCGGTGCCACCGGGGCCGGTCGCCATGAACAATGGTTTGATGCCGAAAGGGTCACGAGCGCAAAACAATTCGTGGGTTACGGTGTCCCACAACGCGAACGCGAACATGCCCCGGAGCCGGGTCAACGCGTCGACGCCCCAATGGTGGTAGGCGGCGACGATAGCCTCACCGTCACCGTCGGTGGCGAAGGCCGCGCCGTAGCTTGCAGTGAGCTCCGCACGTAACTCCACGTAGTTGTAGATCTCGCCGTTGAACACCAGCATGTACCGGTTGGGGTTTTCCGGCGGTCCCCAACGCAGCGGTTGGTGCGAGTGCGCGATGTCGATGATCGACAGCCGGTTGAAGCCCAGCACGACGGTCCCGTCAGCCCATGTCCCGGGGTCGTCGGGCCCGCGGTGGCGCATCAGATGCGAGGCCCGGCCAACCGCATCGGCGGCGTCCTGGGCAGCGGCGCCCACGAAAGCCAGCAGTCCACACACGCCGCCCAAGTATGCCGCACGCGTCGAGTGCATGCGGATGGCCAGGGGGAGTTGGCACGGCTTCGCCGGATCGCGTGGTCTACGCTGCGTAGTATTCGACTGCTGCAGGGAGTCGGCCGACCCGTCGGCCCAGCTCGGGATACAGGAGGGCGCCAAGGTGACACCTCGCGGGGCAGGCCGTTCTGGAGGCTCCCGTCGGCTCCGTCTGCCGGTGTTGGCCGGTGCGCTGGCCGTGCTGGCGGTCACCCTGAGCGGCTGCAGCTGGCAGCACGTGCTCGGTCTGGGCTGGCCGGAGGGCATCACCCCGGAAGCTCATGCCAACCGGCAGCTGTGGCTCGGAGCGGTGATCGCCTCGCTGGTGGTGGGGGTCATCGTGTGGGGCCTCATCTTCTGGGCGGCGGCCTTTCACCGCAAGAAAGCCACCGACACCGAACTGCCCCGTCAATTCGGCTATAACATGCCGCTGGAGTTGGTGCTCACCGTCACACCGTTCCTGATCATCTCGGTGCTGTTCTATTGCACGGTGGTGGTGCAGGAGAAGATGCTGCATTTGGCCTCCGACCCGGAGGTGGTCGTCGACGTCACGGCGTTCCAGTGGAACTGGAAGTTCGGCTACCAGAAGGTCGACTTCTCCGATGGAACGCTCAAATACGACGGGGCCGACCGGGCGCGCAAAGCGGCGATGGTCTCCAAGCCGGAAGGCAAAGACAAGCACGGCGAGGAAATCGTCGGCCCGCTGCACGGCCTCAACCCCGAGGACCGCAGCTACCTCAACTTCGACAAGGTCGAGACGCTGGGCACCACCACCGAGATCCCGGTCTTGGTGCTGCCCGCCGGCAAGCGGATCGAATTCCAGTTGGCCTCGGCCGACGTGGTGCACGCGTTCTGGGTGCCGGAGTTCCTGTTCAAGCGCGACGTGATGCCCGACCCCGAGGCCAACCACTCGGTGAACCGCTTCCAAGTCGCCGAGATCACCAAGACCGGGGCGTTCGTCGGCCACTGCGCCGAGCTGTGTGGCACCTACCACTCGATGATGAACTTCGAGGTTCGCGTCGTGGCGCCCAACGACTTCAAGGCCTACCTACAACAGCGGATCGCCGGTAAGAGCAACGCGCAAGCCCTGCAGGCCATCGACCAGTCTCCGACCGCGGTCAGTACCCATCCGTTCGAATCCCGTCGCGGTCAGCAATCGCCGCAGGCGAACAGGTAGGAAAGCCCATGCATATCGAGGCCAGGCTGTTCGAATTCATTGCCACGTTCTTCGTCGTGGTTGCGGTGGTGTACGCCGTTTTGACATCCATGTTCGCCACCGGCGGGATCGAGTGGGCGGGGACGACCGCACTGGTGTTGACCGCCGGCTTGGCGCTGATCGTGTCCACCTTCTTCCGCTTCGTGGCCCGTCGGCTCGACACCCGTCCCGAGGACTACGAGGGCGCTGAAATCAGCGACGGCGCAGGCGAATTGGGTTTCTTCAGCCCGCACAGCTGGTGGCCGATTCTGGTCGCACTGTCCGGATCGGTGGCCGCGGTCGGTATCGGGTTGTGGCTGCCGTGGTTGATCGTGGCGGGCGTGGTTTTCGTCCTCGCCTCGGCGGCCGGGCTGGTCTTCGAGTACTACCTCGGTCCCGAGAAGCACTGATCGGGGCCGGTCGGTCAGTCACAAGGTCACAATCGGGGCATCAGTTGATCCGTGGGCAATTGACCGAGAATGCTCTGCCCGCCCGGGTTGGGTAGGGTTTGCGAGGCACAATGAGAAACATCGGAACGCGCGCGGGGCGATGCAGCGACGATGCGGCGTGCGCGGATGATGTAGTCGAACAGGACAGGCACACATGAGCGGGCCGAATCCTCCGGGACCGGAGTCTGACGAACTGGAGCCGCACAGCGCACCCAGCGACGACGGTACCGAGCTCGACGACGCCGGCCAGGGGGAGGAGACCGACGAGAGCGACCAGACCGGCGACACCGACATTTATTCCCAGGCGTATTCGGCTCCCGAAGCCGAACACTTCAGCAGCGGCCCCTATGTTCCGATGGGTCTCGACCTCTACGACTACGACAGCTATGACGAGTCGGCGGAGGACGGCACCCCTCCGCGCTGGCCGTGGGTCGTGGGCATCGCGGCGATCGTGGCGGCGATCACACTGGTGGTGTCTGTGTCGTTGCTAGTGGCCCGCACCGACACCACGAAGCTGGCCACCCCGGGCACCGCCCCCACCTCCACGCCGCCGATGCAGGACGAGATCATCGTCACCACCCCGCCGCCCGCTCCACCGCCGCCGCCGGCCAGCGAGGCGCCGCCGACACCGCCGCCGCCGCCCAGTGAGGCGCCGCCACCACCGCCGCCGCCCAGTGAGGCGCCGCCACCACCGCCACCGGCACCGGCACCGGCACCTGCACCCGCGACGCCGACCGCAGCGGCGCCGCCGCCCGCGCCGGCCGGTCCCAAACAGGTCACCTATTCGGTGACCGGCACCAAGGCTCCGTTCGACCAGATAACAATCACGTACACCGACGCCTCGGGGCAGCGACGGGTCCAGCGCAACGCGTACATCCCGTGGTCGCTCACCCTCACACCGATCTCGCAATCCGAGGTTGGCTCGGTGGAGGCATCCAGCTTGCTGCGGCTGAGCAAACTCAACTGCTCGATCACCAGCAGCGACGGCGCGGTGTTGTCATCGAACGAGAACAACGCACCGCAGACGAGCTGCTGATGGCCGACAGGTATTCCGAGCGCAAGCCCGGCTGGGCCACGGTGTCGCCCACTACCGGCGATCGCATCCTGGTCGGGGGGTGTGCGGCGGTGTGGCTGGTGCTGGTGGGAATGAGCGTTGCCGCCGTCGTCGCCCTGGTCGACCTGGGCCGGGGTTTTCACAAGACGGCAGGCAACCCGCACACCTCGTCGGTGCTGTACGTGATCATCGTCGTTTCCGCGTTGATCATCCTGGCGGCGATCCCGATGCTGCTGCGGGCCAGGCGCACGACTCGGGCCGAGCCGGTGGCGCGATCTACGGGTTTGGCGACGCCTGCGGGGGGCGGCCAGCCGATCAGGCCGGGTCATCCGCCGGCGCGCGGCGTCGCCGAGCAGGCCCGCACCGAGCGGTTGACCGCGCTGCGGCCCGCGTTGCCGGACGCCGAAGTGAACCGTATTTGGTTGCGCGGCAGCGTTTTCCTGCTTGGCGCGATGGGTCTGGCGCTGGTTGCGGTGGCGGCGGCGACGTACCTGATGGCGATCGGCCATCAAGGCGCGGCGTGGACCGCTTACGTGATTGCCGGGGTTGTCGCGGTGGTCATGCCGCTGGTGCTGTGGCGCCACGTCCGGCGGCTGCGGCGCACGCTCACCGAACCTCAGCCGTCGTACTGACGTTAAGGCGCACTAGTGTTCGCCGTCGGCCGAACCGTTGTCGTCTTGTTGGCGTTCCCGCAGCGCGGTCAGGGCACGCTGTTCGCTGGCGTGCGCTGCCTCGCGAAGTGCGGTGTCCTCCGACGCCGGATCGGCGAACAGTAAACTGCCCGAGCCGGGCGTGCCCGCCAAACCGAGCTTGTTCATCTTGTTGGGCACCGGGGCGCCCTGGTACTCCAGCGGCAGCGGGTGGCCGTGCTCGTCAACCGGGCCGAGCGGCTGGTGCAGTTCGATGTAGGCGCCGTGCGGCAACCGCTTGATGATGCCGGTCTCGACGCCGTGCTCGAGCACCGCGCGATCGCTGCGCTGTAGCCCGATGCACCACCGATAGGCGACGAAGTAGATGATCGGCGGCAGCACCACCGCTCCGATGCGCCCGATCCAGGTGGTCGCGTTAAGCGAGATGTGGAACTTGTCGGCGATGACATCGTTCATGGCGCTCAGGGTGAGCACCATGTAGAAAGCGATGGCCATCGCGCCGACTGCGGTGCGCACCGGGACGTCACGCGGCCGCTGCAACAGGTTGTGGTGCGCGTAGTCGCCGGTGAATCGCTTCTCCAGGAACGGATAGATCGGCAGCAAGACGAAAACCAGGCCCATGACCAGCGCCACGCCGACCGGGCCGGGGATCGTGTGGTGCCAGAAGTAGAACTCCCACGCCGGCCAGATACGGGCCAGGCCCTCGGTCCACATCATGTAGAAGTCCGGCTGAGAACCCGCCGAAACCTGAGATGGCTTGTAGGGGCCCAAGTTCCAGATCGGGTTGATCTGCAGCAGCCCACCCATCAGGCCCAGGATCGCGGTAGTCAGCGCGAAGAACGCGCCGGACTTGACCGCGAACACCGGCATCACCCGCACGCCGACGACGTTGTGCTCGGTGCGCCCGGGGCCGGGAAACTGGGTGTGCTTCTGGAACCACACCAATGCCAGGTGCAGCCCGATCAACGCCAGCATGATGCCCGGGAAGAGCAGGATGTGAACGGCGTACAGCCGCGGCATGAGGATGTCGCCGGGGAAGTCGCCGCCGAAAATAGCCCAGTGCAGCCACGTGCCGATCACCGGCATACCCAACGTGATTGACGACAGTGCGGCACGTATGCCGATGCCCGACAGTAGGTCGTCGGGCAACGAATAGCCGAAATACCCCTCGAACATAGCGAGGATCAGCAGCAGCGAACCAATGATCCAGTTGACTTCGCGGGGCCGGCGGAACGCGCCGGTGAAGAAGATGCGCGCCAGGTGCACCATGATCGCCGCGGCGAACATCAGCGCGGCCCAGTGGTGGATCTGCCGGACGAACAGCCCACCGCGCACTTCGAAGGAGATGTCGAGCGCCGATTCGTAGGCTCGCGACATATTCACCCCGCGCAGCGGTTGATACACGCCGTTGTAGGTGACCTCAGTCATCGACGGATCGAAGAACAGCGTCAGATACACGCCGGTGATCAGCAGCACGATGAAGCTGTACAGGGCGATCTCGCCGAGCAGGAACGACCAGTGGGTCGGGAAGACCTTGTTGAGTTGACGCCGCACCGCGGCTGACGGGTGATAACGGCTATCGATGTCCTGGGCTTGGCGGGCCAGAGCATTACCGATATCGATCTTCGGACTCATGACGTGCGCTCCCAAAATGCCGGTCCGACAGGCTCTGTGAAGTCGCCGTTGGCGACCAAGTACCCGTTGCTGTTGATGGTGATCGGCAGTTGCGCCAACGCGCGCGCCGCCGGCCCGAATATCGGTTTGGCGTAGTGCAACGCGTCGAACTGCGACTGGTGGCACGGGCACAGGATGCGGTAGGCCTGCTGTTCGTAGAGCGATGACGGACAACCCAGATGCGAGCAGACCTTGGTGTAGGCGAAGAACTCGCCGAAGTTGAAGCTCTCCTGGCCTTTGCGTTTCACCACCCGGGACAGATCACCCGGCTTGATCCGGATCAGCATCACCGGGTTACGGACGCCCATCATGATGGTCTGGAGCCTTTCGCGTGACTCGTGGCTGGTGCCGTCGCCGTCGGACTCCCGCCACGGGAACACCGTCTCCATGCCGCCGGCGTCGATGTCTTCCGGGCGCATCTTGACGAACGGCGCGCCGAGATGCTCGCCGGTGGCGCGGGCCAGATAGATGGTCTCGCCGCGGTACCGCGGTGTCCATCCCGACGTCCAAAGCACAGCCTTCTTACCGTCGGCTGTCTGCACCACCGGTTTCCACGGGTTCTTGATGAGCCCGCCGGCAAACGCCACCAGGGTGCCGAGCCCAAAGGCGCCCAAGCCGATCCCCAGCGACGCGCCGATCAATTTGCGGCGCCGTAGGGTCGAGCCCTCGAACGCGTCGGTCAGGTTGGCGACTACCGTCTTGCGGTGGATCTCGGGTGACCCGGAGCCGCCACCATCATGGCGTTCCTGAATCGAAATCTCTTCGGGGATAAACTTTTTGCCGAACAGCACCGCTCCGATGGCAATCGACAGAATGGACAGCCCGAACGTCAGTCCGTAGAGCGGGGTGGTCAGCGAATACAGGAAGCTGCCGTCGGCCTCGTAGG
Organism: Mycobacterium sp.; assembly: GCF_050700595.1. Taxonomy (GTDB): domain Bacteria; phylum Actinomycetota; class Actinomycetes; order Mycobacteriales; family Mycobacteriaceae; genus Mycobacterium. The sequence goes on along the minus strand of NZ_JBOHHI010000173.1, from coordinate 13,701 downwards.
GCTTGTACTCCCAGGGCCAGAACAGAAAAACCAGCAGCAGCGCCAGCCCGAAACCGCCGCCGGCCAAAAACCACAGCGCGACCCAGCGGTCGGTGCGCTTCTCGGCTTTGGTACCGGCGACCGGCCAGCGCGATTCCTTGACGACGGTCTGGACCCCATCGACCCGACCACCGAGGGCGACCAATTCCTCACGCGACATCTCGTTCAGCTCGGCATCGCTGGGCTGGCCGGGAACGCCGGTCTGACCGGGTGTGTCGGTGCCTTTGATGTCCTCGCTCACGTTCGCGCCCCAATCCACAGTGCCACGCCGATGACGGCGACCATCCCGATAATCCACATCGCCATGCCCTCGGGGGCGGGTCCGAAGCCACCCAGCCCGTAGCCGCCCGGCTGACGTTCTTCGCTAACGGTTTTCACGTAGGCGATGATGTCCTTCTTGGCATCGAAGGGCAGCTGGCGGTCGGAGAACTTCGGCATGCTCTGCGGGCCGGTCAGCATCGCGGTCAGGATCTGCTGCTCGTTGGCCGGCTCCAGATCGGGCGCGTACTTGCCCGACGACAGGGCACCGCCCTTGCCGGTGAAGTTGTGGCACGAGGAGCAGTTGAGCCGGAACAGGTCGCCACCGCGGCCCAGATCCTCGCCACGCAACGATCGTGTCGCGATGCTCCCGTCGGGGTTGCGCACCACGGTCGGACCGCCGCCGTTGGCCTGCACATAGGCACCCAGGGCGTCGATCTGGCCGGCGTCGAACATCGGCTCTTTGCGGGGCGCCTGCGCCTCCCCGCGCGAGGCGGGCATCCGCCCGGTGGACACCTGAAAGTAGATCGCGGCTTCGCCAACGCCGATCAGACTCGGGCCACGGTCCGGCACCCCTTGCAGGTTGGCGCCGTGACAGCTCACGCAGGAGGTATCGAACAACTGCTTACCGTTGCGTAGCAGTGCCGAGGAAGACTCGTCGGCGACGGCAACCTGCGGGGTGGGGGTCAGCACAGCCGCGAGCCCACCGGCGAGGCCCAGCGCCGCCAACAGCAGCAGGCCGGTCGAGAGCCGCCGGCGCAGCCGCCGCCGGGAGCGATCGCTCGGCAACCTCGTTGTCATCAACCGAGCACTCCTGTTCTTACCCGCGCTGGTCATCGGATGAAGTAGATCGTGGCGAACAGTGCGATCCAGACGATGTCGACGAAGTGCCAGTAATAGGAGACGACGATCGAGGCGGTCGCTTGCGCCGGGGTGAACTTGCTCATCGTGGTCCGGGCCAACAGGAAGATGAAGGCGATCAGCCCGCCGGCCACGTGCAGTCCGTGAAAGCCCGTGGCCAGGTAGAAGACGGTGCCATAAGCGCTGCTCGGGATCGTGGTGCCGTGACCGGTCAGGTGGTAGTACTCGTAGGCCTGGCCGAGGATGAAAAACAGGCCCATGAAGAAGGTGATGACGTACCAGCGGCGCAACCCGAACACGTCGCCGCGCTCGGCGGCGAACACACCCATCTGGCAGGTGAACGACGACGCAATCAGCACCAGCGTGACCGGCACGGCTTGATACAGGTTCAACTCGGTCGGCGGCGGCGGCCAGTTGCCGCCGGCCTGAGCGCGCGCCGTGAAGTACATTGCGAACAACCCAGCAAAGAACATGAGTTCGCTGGAAAGCCACACTATGGTGCCGACACTGACCATGTTGGGCCGATTGAGCGAATGCACACGCGACGTGATGGCAGTACCCGAGGTCCCTACAGCACTCGTCACATCCGCAAGTATGACGCTTTGTAGTTGTCTAACTCCACCCGGGGGCGGCAATTGGCGTGGCGCGGATCCGCCGACGGCTCTATGGGACCATCGGCGCGTGGCGGGTTCATCTCTGGGGCCGACCTGGCCGCGGGTGCTGGCCGGTTTGGCGGCCGGGAAGCACCTGGCGCGCGGACAGGCCGCCTGGGCCATGGAGCAGATCATGACCGGTGCGGCAACGCCGGCCCAGATCGCGGCCTTCGCGGTGGCTTTGACGATGAAGGTCCCGACCACGGCGGAGGTCAGTGAGCTGGCCGACGTGATGCTCCAGCACGCACGCCGGCTCCCCGCCGAGGCGATCGGTACCGACACCGTCGATGTGGTGGGCACCGGCGGCGACGGCGTCAGCACCGTCAACCTGTCCACGATGGCGGCGATCGTGGTAGCTGCCGCCGGGGTGCCGGTGGTCAAGCACGGCAACCGGGCGGTGTCGTCGCTGGCCGGCGGCGCCGACACTCTCGAGGCGCTCGGGGTACGCATCGACCTGGGCCCCGATGAGGTCGCGCGCAGTGTCGGCGAAGTCGGGATCGGGTTCTGCTTCGCGCCGCAGTTCCATCCGTCGTACCGGCACGCGTCGGTGGTGCGGCGCGAGGTCGGCATCCCGACGGTGTTCAATCTGCTTGGGCCGCTTACCAATCCGGGTCAGCCGCGGGCGGGTCTGATCGGCTGCGCGTTCGCCGACCTGGCTGAGGTGATGGCCGGGGTGTTCGCCGCCCGGGCCTCCAGCGTTTTGGTGGTGCACGGCGACGACGGGCTCGACGAACTGACCACCACCACGACCAGCACGATCTGGCGGGTGCAAGCCGGCACGGTGGACAAGCTGACCTTCGATCCGGCCGGCTTCGGATTCGCCCGCGCCGACCTCGACGACCTGTTGGGCGGCGACGCGGCGGCCAACGCGGCGGAGGCGCGTGCGGTGCTGGCCGGTGCCAAGGGGCCGGTGCGCGACGCGGTGGTGCTCAACGCCGCCGGCGCGATCGTGGCCCACGCCGGGCTATCCAGCCGCGCCGAATGGCTGCCGGCGTGGGAGGACGGCCTGTGCCGCGCCGCCGACGCGATCGACAGTGGTGCGGCGCAGCAGCTGCTCGCGCGATGGGTGCGGTTCGGTCAACAGGACTAAACTAAATCATCGACGGCCCCGCCGCTGCGGCGAGCTGGATTGGGCGGTGCGTTTCGGTACGCGGAAACCGCTCAACGCCAGTACAGTGTGCCACCATGGCGCGCCGCGTGACCCTGCCCGGGAACCGGACGGTGAATGTTTCGCAACGGGGTACGGGGCCTGCGGTAGTGCTGCTGCACGGGTTTCCCGACAATCTCGATCTGTGGGATGCGACGGGCGAGCGGTTCGTCGACGCCGGACGAACCGTTGTTGCTTTCGACCAGTACGGGTTCGGCGACTCCGATGCCCCGCCCGGGCGTCGGCATTACCGGATCGACCGACTTGTCGACGACGTCGCGAACGTCATACGCGCGCTGGACCTGCCAACTCCACTCGATCTGATGGGTCACGATTGGGGCGCGGTGATCGGCTGGTGTGTGTGCCTGCGGTACCCGGAACTGGCGCGCCGCTACGTCGCGGTATCGGTCGGCCATCCGCGTGCCTACCGCAACGCGGGCTGGGAGCAGAAGCGCAAGGGCCTGTACACGATCGGCTTCCAGTTCGCCGGAATCGCCGAGCGAAGGCTGCTGCGCGGTAACGCGCATGGGCTGCGCAGGTGGGCGCGCACGCATCCTGATACCGACTCGATGGTTGCGTCGATGGCACGTCCGGGAAGATTGACCGCGGGGCTCAACTGGTACCGGGCCAACATTGTCACCGTGTTCACCAGGCGATGGGCCGACTGCCGCGTGCCGACTCTTGGCGTGTGGAGCGACGGCGATGACTATCTGGCCGAGGACCAGATGCGCCGATCCGAACGTTATATGGCCGCGCCATGGCAGTACGTGCAGATCCGCGGCGCCGGGCACTGGATTCCGGCCGAACGGCCTGCAGAGCTGGCCGGATGCGCGCTGGACTGGTTCGATGCGGTTTGACCGCGGAAGAGTCAGCGCGTCGGATCGAGCAGGATCTTCGCATCGCTCGGACTCCTACTCAGGCGCTCGAAAGCGTCCGCGACGCCGTCGAGACCGACGGTGCCGGTAAGTAGCGGGGCGACGTCGAAATCCCCGGCCGCCAGGTGCGCGAAGGTCTGCGCGAACTGCTCGGGTGCGTAATACAGCGAGAACCGGATGTCGAGTTCCTTGAGGATGCACTGTGCCGGCGCGAAGCTGTCCGTGCCCATGGCAATGCCCGCGACTGCGATGCGTGAGCCCGGCGGGACGCCAGCGATCAGTTGCTGGATGAGCCCGGGAACACCGACACACTCGAACGCGACCGTCGGCCGGATCGGGAGTTGGCCCAGTACGGCGTTGGGGCGCGCCATCTTTGCGGAATCATTCGTCGCGGCGGCGGCTAACAGCGCCTCGAACGGTGAGCTCTCATCCGGGTCGACGACGACGTCGGCGCCGAGTTGCCGGGCCAACTCGCGTCGTTGCGGCGAAAGGTCGGACGCGACGACGGGTCCGATTCCTTTCATCTTCAGGACCACGATGACCGCCAACCCGATCGGCCCGCACCCGACGACGAGCGGCACGTCATCGGCGTCGACGTCGGCCCGGGCCACCGTGCGGTAGGCAACCGCCAAAGGCTCGGTCAGCGCGGCGACTTCGGTTGGTACGTGGTCGGGTACCTCGATCAGCAGCGGTTCGGAGAGCACGATGCGCTCGCAGTACCCGCCGGGTGCGTCGGGGCCGGCGAAACCGAGCATCACCTGTGGCTGACGGAGCAGGATCGGCATCGACACCACCCGGCGGCCCAGCGGAATTCGCTGTTGGGTGCCCGGCCCGTAGGCCGCAACGCGACCGACGAACTCGTGTCCGAACACGATCGGGCGCTCCAGATCCAGCAGGTCAATGCCGGCTGCGGCCCTGGTGGCCGCGTTGAACTCCGGCCCGTGTGCCGCACAGTGCAGGTCTGTGCCGCAGATGCCACACGCCAGCACGTCGACCAGGACTTCGCCGGGGCCGGGCACCGGCTCGGGCACGTCGGCGACCGCGAGTTTGGAGTCCTGCATCAGCACCGCGCGCATCACGCACCGACTGTGGCGTAACCGACTGCGCCGCCGGCGATGTAGGTGACGGGGCCCAGTTTTTGCTCTTCGGCCATGGCGCCGGTCAGCTGGCAGATCAGGGCCGCGTCGAGGACGGAGTGGAACTGGCCCTCGTCGGTGAAGTTGACGTTGGCGCCGCTGACCCGGAACAGGACAACGGTGTCTTCGGTGTTGGATTCCGGGCACTCCAGCGTGTGCACCGACGACGCGGGCTCATACAGGTAGGATCCGGCGGTCTGCGGCTGGTCGGCGTACTCCCGGTAGCGCCAGCAGCCACTGATGGTCCAGGCGTCCACCGCGCCGGTGTGGTAGTGCAGGGGGATCCGTGAGCCGGGCGCGAACGTCGCCAGCACAACCCACTCGCCATTTTCGATGTCGAGCCGCAGTGGTTTGAAGTGCACACCGTCACCGAAAGCGTTGCGCACCAGCGGAATATCCTTTTCATCGACGGTCAGCAGCTCACGCTGGGTCAAAGCCACCAGCGGTAGCGGTGCACCGGTGGCGGTGGTCGCCGGAGCGGGGACGATCGTGAGCGTCATGAGTGGATTCCCTTCTCGTTTGTGTCTATTGGGTTGTGATCACCACCCTGCCCGGGTCGGGGCTGAATGTATTGACAGCACGGGACGAGCGTTTGACAGTAAAGGACATCAAACCCGGGTTTGCCACTTCTCCCGCAGCGATGCCGGGCTGGCTCCAAACCAGCGTTGACACGACCGCGATAAGACGCTCTGTTCGGCGTACCCCAATTGGCGTGCGAGATGGGTCAGGGTCATATCGGTGTCCCGAAGATAGCGCTCTGCGATTTCGCACCGCACATCGTCGACGACGGCGTTGAAGGTCGTCCCCTCGTAGACCAGTCGGCGCCGCAATGCCTTGGGGTGCAGTCGAAACTGGTCGGCGATTACCGGAACCGTCGCGTGACCGGTCGGCAATAGCTGCCGGATGAGTTCACGTATCGATGACGACATCGTCGGCCGGTGCCGGTCGACGACGGTGCCGAGATAGTCCAGCACCACGCGGTGCGCCATCTCATCCCTGACCAGTCGTCGCTGTAGGTCCTCGGTCGCAAGGGTGAAACCCGCTCTGCTCGAGCCGAATCGCGCCGGGCATCCGAAATAACGGAGATAGTCCGCACGCGCCGTCAGCGGTGGATGCGGAAGATCAACCAACGTCGGCGCGTAACCCGCACCCAGCAGAAAACGAAGCACCCGCAGCGCCACACCCAGCGACAACTCAGTGGTCTGTGGATGCGCCGGCGGGTGCGGAATCAGGATTTTGAACTCCAGGAATGACACCGTGCTGTCCAGGTTTTCCAGGCCCCGGCTGATCGACACGGAGATCGCGGGACTATAGGCGCTGAGGTACTGCTCGAACGTCTCGAACGCCTCGGCCACCGTTTCCGACGTGCGTCCAGCCACCCCGACCGGGCCAAGGATCTGGATACCCTGGCGTTGGGCGAGTCTGCGGCCGAAGTCAGGTGTTTGTGTCGTTGCCGCCGCGGATTCGACTGCGTGGATCAGGGCCAGATAGGTGATGAACGCGTCGAAGCAGCCGACGTCGGACTGGTTGATCCCGGCGCGGGCGAGCAGTGACCCGGGGTCGCCCCCGAGCTCGGTTACCAGCGCCGGATAACCCGTCAGGCAGGTGCCTCGGATCACCGACATGTCCTCTACTGTCAAGTGCTCGTCCCGTGCTGTCAATACACTGGGACCCGACCCGGGCAGGGTGGTCGTCGCCGCCCAATCGGCACCCATCGCCGAGACGCCAGATTGGACAAGTCATTGGACAAATCAGGGATTTCCGCTAGTCCCGTAATGCCGACAGAGCGCCTGGATACCGACTATCTGATCCTGGGCGCCGGCGCCATGGGCATGGCGTTCGCCGACGTGATCCTCGCCGAGGACGCCAGCGCACGCATCGTCATCGTGGACCGGCACGCCAACCCGGGCGGCCACTGGAACGACGCCTACCCGTTCGTCAGGCTGCACCAGCCGGCCGCGTTCTACGGCCTCAACTCGACGCGGCTGGGGCAAGGTGGAGAAGACCTGGCCTCACATGCCGAGATCGTCGATTACTACCGGACCGCGATGGACCGCTTCCGGGCCACCGACAGGGTGCGGTTCCTCCCGATGAGCGAGCACGAGGGTGACGGCCGGATCGTCTCCACGGTTGACCGCGATCGGGTCAGCACGGTCACCGCGCACCGCAGGGTGGTAGACGCCAGGTACATGAAAGTGGAAGTGCCGTCGGTGTGTCCGCCCCGCTACACCGTCGACGCGGGAGTCACCGTGGTACCGCCCAACGACCTTGTCCGGCTCGAACGGTCCTGGCAGCGCTACGTGGTCATCGGCGCCGGGAAGACCGGGATTGACTCGATCCTGTTCCTGCTGGACCGAGGTGTTTCGCCGGATCGAATTCAGTGGATCGTGTCGAACGATGCCTGGCTGTTCAACCGCGCCACCATCCAGCCCGGCTGTGCGCTGGGGATGATTGCGACCATGGTGCACAGCATCGCCGACGCCACAAACATCGATGACGTCTTCCTGCAGTTGGAACGCCGGGGGATTCTCTGGCGAATCGATACCCACAGACTGCCGAGCAAGTGGCGCTGCGCCACCGTGGACGAACGGGAGTTGACCAGCTTGCGTCGGATCGCCGACGTGGTCCGGATGGGGCGGGTGCAACGCGTCGGCAGCGCCGAGATCCACCTGGACGCCGGGACGATCAGTGCGGCGAAGGACACCCTCTACATTGACTGCTCGGCCAACGGACTGGCCAAAGTGGCTGCCCGGCCGTTGTTTTCTCCAGGCCGCATCACCTTGCAGTCCGTCCTGATGTGCCAGCAGACGTTCAGCGCGGCACTGATCGCCCGCGTGGAGTTGCTCAACGCCAGTGACGAGCGACGCAACCGGATCTGTACCGCCGTACCGCATCCGGAGCTCAAGGAGGATCTGCCCGGCACCCTGCTCACCAGCACCCAGAACCTGCTCAACTGCAATCGGTACCTTCCGCTGTGGCTGCGTCGCAGCCGCCTGTATCTGGCGCACTACGAGACGCCCCACCACTACCTGCTGCGAGGTGCTCGGCTGGCGTTGCTGCAGCGACGGGCGGTCACCGCCATGAACAAGATGCTGCAGGCGGGCGATCGCCCGCTGGATCGCCGCCCGGCCTGAGGAAGCGTCCGCGCGGCGCCGCGGCGCCGACGCGATCGACAGCCGTGCGGCCGAACAGCTGCTCGCGCGATGGGTGCGGTTCGGTCAACGGGTCTGATTCGCTGAGAGCCTGTTCGGCGGCCACCCGTGCCGACCGGGCCGCGGTGGCCCACGCCACCCACCGGCCGGCCGATCGCAGCGGCGACGCCCAGCCTGCGGCCCCGTCAGTGCCGGCGCAGCACACGATGCGCACCCCGGGCGCTGCGAGCCAGCGGGCGATCAGCGCCGCCTCCTCGACCAGCGCGCCGCCCAGCGGCGCGGGCCGCGGCAGGATTACCTGCGCGCCCGCCCGCAGGGCGTCGACCACGGGCATCGGCGGCACACCGCGGCCGGCGACGCCGGCCGCGGCCAGCTGGCCGTGGCGGACGACGGCGAGTTGCCAGCCGCCGTGCCCGTCCGGCGCGGCGGCCACCAACTCGGGCAGCGCGGCCAGCGCCCGCAGGCGCTGTCCGCGCCACAGCACCTCGACCGCGGTCGCGGTGTGGTCACGCAGCCGTGCCGCGGTCTCGTAGCGGCGCCGCTGCGCCAGCCCGCTGATCTGCTCGACCGCGGCGGCCAGCGCGCTGTCGTCGGCGCCGTCGATCAATGCGGCGGCCCGCCGGGCCGCCGCGGCATACTGCGCCGCGGTCACATCGCGGGCCGCCGGACACGGCGATACCTCGCGCTGCGGGCAGCCCGGCCCGTGCAGCGCCGAACGGGCGAGTCGGCTGGTGCAGGTCCGCACCCCGGTGAACCGTGCCAGCAGCGCCGCGGTGTCGGCTGCGTCGGCCCGGGAGCGAAACGGGCCGACCGCGCGTGCCTGTCGCGGCGCGCGCACCACCGACAGCCGCGGAAACGCCTCGTCTGTCACCACCACCCACCACCACCGGTGCGGAAACCTCGACCGGCGGTTGTAGGGCGGGGCGTGCGCGGCCAGCATCCGCAGTTCGCGGACACCGGCCTCCAGCGCGTGCGCGCACTCGATGTGGTCGACGCGCTCGGCCAGCGCGACCATCTCCTTGGTGCGGCCGCGCGGGTCGGCGCCGTTGAAGTATTGAACGACCCTGCGGCGCAAGTCGATTGCGGTTCCCACGTAGAGAACCTCGCCGGACGGCCCACGGAACAGGTAGACACCGGGCCGGTGCGGCAACCGCTGCGCCAGCACCCGCGTGCGGCGCTGGGCGGGCGTCACCCCGGGCAGATACGAGCGAAGGTCGCCGTACGTGTGCACACCCTGGTTGCCCACCCGCTCGATCAGCGCGTGCAGCACGTCGACGGTGGCGCGGGCGTCGTCGAGCGCCCGGTGGGTGGGCTCGCTGGCGACGGCGAACAGCCGGGCCAGCGCGGCCAGCCGCACGCTGGGGGCCTCCTCGCGGGACAGCACCCGGCGGGCCAGCCGAACCGTGCACAGCACCGGCGGTCGGGGCCAGGCGATACCGCACTGGTCGGCGGCGGCCCGCAGGAATCCGACGTCGAAGCCGGCGTTGTGAGCCACCAGCACCGTGCCCCGGGCGAACTGGAGAAACGTCGGCAGCATCGCGCCGATCGTCGGAGCGTCGCACACCATCGCGGTGGTGATGCCGGTGAGCCGCACGATCTGCGGCGGGATGCTGCGCCGCGGATCCACCAGCGTCGCGAACTCGCCCAGCACCAGCCCGCCGCGGACCTTGATCGCGCCGATCTCGGTGATCGCGTCGGCGGTGGTGCCGTCCCCGGCGGTCATCCGTCCGCCGGTGGTTTCCAGGTCGACGACGACGAAGGTGGTTTCGGCCAGCGGCATGTCGGCCAGTCGCTGAAGGCCGGAGAAGCTCAGCTGCTCGGGGGCGGGCACACCCATGGCCCAGACGTTAAGCAGCCGCACCGACACCGGAGAAACCTGTCGGTGCCGGCGGTTACCGTGTGCGCAAACCGACCCAGACACCGAAAGGACCAGCCAGATGGCAGAAACCACCAGGTTGGATGGCCGCCAAGGGCCGATCGAACCAGTGATCATCGACTGCGATGACTGCGCGGTACGCGGTCCGGGGTGCCGCGACTGCGTCGTCAGTGTGTTACTCGGGGTACCGGAAACTTTGCTGGCGGACGAGCGTGCCGCATTGGAGGTGCTCGCCGACGCGGGCCTGGCACCGAGGCTGCGGCTGGTGTCGATCCATCGCCGGCGCCCCGGGGTAGCCTGACGGCGCCCCAGCGAAATCTTGCCGTTTTCTTAATATCTCAGTGTTGGACAACGCGTATGCGGTTTCGTAACCTATTTGAGACTTAATGCAGATTCGGCGTTTGGCGTCGACGGGTTCTCGAAGGATGCGAAAGTTTTGCGGTTGGGGCTAGGCGATAAGTGCTGGACCCGCGTTGTCAGGCGATGTTCGGTTGGCGCGGCAGTAGGCATCCTCACCTTTTCCGGCGTCTTTGCTGGGAACGTAGCAGCCGACCCCAGTAACGATGCGGTGGCAAAGCTCAACGAGTTGTCTCGGCAGGCCGAGCAGACAACCGAAGCGATGCACAGCGCGCAGCTCGACCTCAACAACAAACTGGCCGCACAGCACGCTGCCGACAAGAGGCACACCGACGACCAGGCCGCTGTCGATGCGGCGAAGTCGAAGTTGGCAACATTCCAGTCCGCCGTCGACAAGTTCGCTGCGGCGATGTACATGGGGGGCAGAACCGGCGGGATGGACGCCATCCTGACCGCCGAATCGCCCCAGCAGTTGATCGGCAAGCTGGCCGTGCAGCGGGTGATCTCGACCGAGATGGCCACCCAGATGGCCGGCTACCGAGCCGCCGGCGAGCGCGCCGTCAAGGCCGAGCAGGAGTCGGCGAAGTCGGCGGCTGACGCCAAGACCGCCGCCGAACAGGCCGCCGCGGTGCGGGCAAGCCTGCAGTCCAAGCAGAGCCAACTGCAGGTACAGATCGCCGTCGTCAAGTCGCAATACCAGTCGCTGACACCGGGGCAGCGCACCGCGCTGGCCGACCCCGGGCCGCCGCCGCCGACGGCCGTGCTCGCCGCCGCGGCGCCCGCCCCCGAAGCGCTGGCCCCGGGCGGCGGCGCGCCCGGTGAGCCCTTGCCCGACGCGCTCCCCGCTGCACCCGGCAGCGGGGAGGGGGCCGCCGTCGCCGTGCAGGCGGCGATGACCCAGGTCGGGTCGCCTTACGCCTGGGGCGGCGCCGCCCCAGGCGGGTTCGACTGCTCCGGCCTGGTGATGTGGGCGTTCCAGCAGGCCGGTATCGCGCTGCCGCACTCCAGCCAGGCGCTGGCCCACGGCGGGCAGCCGGTGGCGCTGTCGGATCTGCAGCCCGGTGACGTGCTGACCTTCTACTCAGACGCGTCGCATGCCGGCATCTACGTCGGCGACGGCCTGATGGTCCACTCCTCTACCTACGGTCAGCCGGTGCGGGTGGTGCCGATGACCTCGTCCGGTCCGATCTACAACGCTCGCCGCTACTGAATTCGGTCGCATGCGCCGGTGGGTGGCGGGCGCGCTTGCCGCAGAGCTGATCCTGGCTGCGGCCGTAATTCTGGGTCTTCCGCGAATCCAGTCGGCCGCGACCGGCGCGCCGTTGCTTGCAGCCGGGCGCAGTGTTCGGCTGGTGAACCTGGGCGGTTCGGTCACTGAGCCGCTGCTGGGTCGGATCACCACCAACCTCGGCCCTGCGGTCGATGCGGTGCAAAGCTTCTGGGGGGCCGACTGGCCGCGTGACATCACGGTCGTGGTCACCGGCACCGAACGTCAGTTTCGTGCCCAAGCCGGTGGCGGCAGCGCGGCGCAGTGGGCCGACATCGCCGCGGTCACCGTCGCGGATCGGCTGGATCCGGTCCGTCGGGTCGCGGCCGGCCAGCGGGTCGTGTTCGCGCCGGGTGCGGCCACCATGAGTGATTCGGCGCTACGAATTGTATTGAGCCACGAGCTTTTTCACTATGCGGCACGCGCCGACACCGCGCGGGATGCGTCGCGGTGGCTGACCGAGGGCGTTGCTGACTTCGTGGCGCGGCCACCGGCAGGGCTTCCCGCCCGCACGCCGTTGCCCACGGCTTTACCGTCGGACGTCGACCTCGATGCGCCCGGACCGCAGCGCTCGTTGGCCTACGACCGGGCATGGTGGTTTGCCCGCTTCGTCGCCGAGCGCTACGGCCCGACGACCTTACGTGCGTTCTACCGGGCCGCATGCGGTGTTGGGCACGCCGACCTGCCCACCGCGGTGCGCAATGTGCTCGACACCGACATGCCCGGCCTGCTGGCCCGCTGGCAGCAATGGCTGACCGGCTAGCCTACCCAGGTGTCCCGGGTCCTACTGGTAACGAACGACTTTCCGCCCCGACGTGGCGGTATCCAGTCCTATCTGGGCGAGCTGGTGGACCGGCTGGCCCGCACCGAGATGCACGAGCTGACGGTGTACGCGCCGCAGTGGAAGGGCGCCGACGTCTTTGATGCGCGCGCCGCCGGTTATCAGCTGGTGCGCCATCCCGGCACCCTGATGCTGCCCGGGCCGGCGGTCGACGCCCGGATGCGGGCGCTGATCGCCGAGCGGGCCATCGACACCGTCTGGTTCGGGGCCGCCGCGCCGCTGGGTCTGCTGGCGGCCCGCGCCCGGCAAGCCGGCGTGACCCGGGTGCTGGCCAGCACCCACGGCCACGAGGTGGGCTGGTCGATGCTTCCGATGGCGCGGCCGGTGCTGCGCCGCATCGGTGACGGCGCCGACGTCGTCACTTTCGTCAGCCGCTACACGCGGGCGCGGTTCGCATCGGCGTTTGGTCCGGCCACCGCATTGGAGCATCTGCCGCCGGGGGTGGACACCGACCGATTCCAGCCCGATCCCGCCGCCCGCGCCGAACTGCGCGCCCGCTACCGCCTCGGCGACCGGCCCACGGTGATGTGCCTGTCGCGGCTGGTGCCGCGCAAGGGTCAGGACATGCTGATCCGGGCCCTGCCGGAGATTCGGCGTCGGGTCGACGGTGCCGCGCTGGTCGTCGCCGGCGGGGGCCCCTACCTGGCCGCGCTGCGTCGGCTGGCCCAGCGCCTTCGCGTCGCCGAGCACGTGACGTTCACCGGCGGGGTGCCGACCGCCGAGCTGCCGGCCCACCACGCGATGGCTGACGTATTCGCTATGCCGTGCCGCACCCGCGGAGCCGGGCTCGACGTCGAGGGTCTGGGCATCGTGTACTTGGAAGCGTCGGCCACCGCGGTACCGGTGATCGCCGGGTGTTCGGGCGGCGCGCCGGAAACCGTGCAGCACAACACAACCGGGCTGGTGGTCGACGGCCGTTCGGTCGGCCAGGTCGCCGACGCCGTCACCGGGCTGCTGGCCAACCCGGAGCGCGCCGCGGCCATGGGCGCCGCCGGCCGGGACTGGGTGACCGCACACTGGCGGTGGGACACGCTGGCGGCGCGGCTGGCCGACCTGCTGAGCGGCTGACGGCCCAGCGTCACGCTGGAGTGGCGTTGGGCAGGCACCGTCACGCTAAGCCTCAATCCGTGGATGGGTAATTTCCGGCGTTCGCTTGCGGATTTCGGTGGGGTGCGGTCGGGCGTGGATGTAATGGGGCGTGCGTGATCTGCTGGCTTGTACCAGCTTTTCCTTTGTGGG
>NZ_JBOHHI010000172.1:0-14552 GCF_050700595.1 Mycobacterium sp. | reverse complement strand
CCCACAAAGGAAAAGCTGGTACAAGCCAGCAGATCACGCACGCCCCATTACATCCACGCCCGACCGCACCCCACCGAAATCCGCAAGCGAACGCCGGAAATTACCCATCCACGGATTGAGGCTTAGCTCACTGCCGTTGTCTCGGCCAGGCCGGCGCGGAAGCAATCCATCAGCACGTCGACGTCGGCGACGGCCGCGCCGTCGATATTGAGTCCGAAACAGCACGTTCCGGCGTGCGAGACCATTGCTGCCATCACGGCAACACCCGGCAATGGCCCGAACGGATAGACGCGCTCGACCTTCGCCCCGGCCAGGTAGGTCTGATACGGCAGGCCCGGCACGTTGGACGCGGACAGGTCGGCCGCCGCGCCCAGCCTCGCGAACATCGCGCCGACGGTCGACGGCAGCCGGTTCACCAGCGGAGCAACCAGCGAGAAGGTGTCCAGCGCGGGCTCGGTGCGCAACGAAAGCACCGTGCCGCGGATCGCCGCGATGCGCTCCTGCGGGTCGGCGATGCCGATCGGCGCCGCGAACAGCGCACCGGCCCACTTGTTGCCGCCCATCGGGTCGTCGGTCTTGCGCAGCGACACCGGCATCGCCATCGGCAGTCGCTCGAGCTCGACGCCGTGGCGCTCGTGGTAGATCCGCAACCCACCCAGCAGCGCTGCCACAAACGCGTCGTTCACCGATCCGCCAGCGGTCTTGCCAACCGACTTCAGTTGCGCCAGTGGGCATTCCAATACGCCGTAGCGCCACATCCGTCCGGTCCGCGCCTTCAGTAGCGGCGACGGGGTGGCCGGCGGCGGCGACAGCACCCGGCGTAGCGACCCGATATACCGCAGTGTTTCCCCGACCGCGTCAGCTGGGCGTAGCAGCAGCCCCAGACTCGACCGGGCCACGGCTGCCGCAACACGCGGAGATCCAAGCAGCCGTTCACCAGCCTCGTTGACAGCCAGCCGGATCGCATCGGTGCCGCTGTCGCCGTTGGCATCCGGTTTTGGGCGCGGCTTGTCCGGGGTGTGCTCCCGGGTACGGCTCTGCAGCGACGAGAGCAGTTCGATTCCGCCCATGCCGTCGGTGAGCGAATGGTGCATTTTGAGCAGGTACGCGGCGCGGCCGTCGGCAAGGCCCTCGACGAGCTGGGCCTCCCACAGGGGGCGGTGCCGATCCAGCGGCGCCATCCCGAACGCTGCCGCGTGGTCCAGCAGCGAGCGCATCGACCCGTCGCCCGGTAGCCGCGCCCGCTGCAGGTGATAGCCGAGTTCGAAGTGGTCGTCGAGCACCCAGGCGGGCGGTCCGACCGGCACAGCGGGTTCGAGCACACGTTGACGGGTGCGGGCGACCAGCGCAGTACCCCACTCGTGCGCGGCCACCAGCCGGTCCCAGTCCGGGGTGGTGTCCAACACCATCACCGAGAGGATGGTCGACGACTGCTGCGGGTGACGCTCGGAACGCCACATCAGCGCCTCGAATTCGGTCATCCGCGGGCTGCGTCCCCATCCGGATGCCTTGGACCATGCCGCGAGGTTCGCCTCCGCGACGGTCTGATCGGTCATGACACCTCCTTGTAAGTGGGCCAGTCGTCGAGCGTGTCGACAAACAACTGACGGACCTCGGCAACCCGGGCGTCCAGGCCGTCGACGGTCCAGTCGTCGGTCGGAATCGGTTCCAGTACAGCGACGTCCACGGTGCCGGGGTTGATGACCAGCGAGCGACGCCACATCAGTTCACCGGCGTTGCGCATGACGATGGGCACGATCGGGACCCCGGCCTGCATCGCCAGGTGGAATCCGCCCTTCTTGAACCGCTGAATCGTCGGCGTCGGCGTGCGGGTGCCCTCCGGCATGATCGCCACCGACGTGCCCGAGCGGATCCGCTCGACCAAGGCATTGACGTCGCGGCGGGCGGACTCGGGATCGGACCGGTCGATGAACGCCAGATCCATCAGTGCCCCGCCGATGATCATCCGCGGGTCGTAGCGGGCCTCCTTCTTGGCGACCCCGGTCAGGTCGCGGCGCACCAGGGAGCCGATGATGAGCACATCCAGCGAACTTTGATGGTTGCCGATGAACACCGCCGGCCTGAAAGCCCAAAGATTGGATTCGCCAACGACATTCAGCCGCACACCGGCCAATGCCAGCGCACCGTTACAGGCCAGCGGTATCGCTGCGTTCAGACCGAGCTCGGGATCGCGGCGCAGCGCTCCGATCGCGAACCCGAGGCCCATCCCGGTGTTGAACGCGGTCATCGCCGCCGCGGTACCCAATAGTGCCCGCAGCCCCGGTTTGCGCGGCTCACGCAAGGTGACGACGGGCCAGCCCTGCGCCGCTGCGGCCGCCGCCAGCCCCGGGTGCGGGTTGAGCGCGCTCGGATTGCCGACCGAGGCCAGAAACGCGACGTCCTCGGCGCCGTTGGCATAGGCATAGCTGGCGCGACGGTCAATACCGTTGACGCGCATGAATTCTCGTACCGCGGCGGCCTTAGACTCACCCCACAGCATCGGCCCGGCGAGCCGGCCGGTGAGCATTCCGCCTTCGACTGCGACCTGCGTACACAGGATGTGCTCGATACCGAGGTCCCGGGCCACGGGCTCGATTTGATACTTGGTTGCCGACGACGCGACCGCCACCGTGTGGCCCATCCGGCGATGCGCCCGCACCAGGTCTCGGGCCTCGGCGCGCATCGTGCCGGACACCTTCTGCACGAAAAGCCGCTCCCCCAATTCGGTCAACATGTCCTCGGTGCGACCGCGTAACCCCATAAAGGCGGCGTCGGCAAATTTCGTCGGGTCACCGCCAAGGCTGGTGTCCAAGGCCGACAGCAGGATTCGCAGAAACTCACCGGACGACGCCTGACGGCTGCGGATCCGATCGGAGTAGAACGCCGCAGCCGTATAGCCCTGCACCAGGGTGCCGTCGAGGTCGAAGAACGCGCCGATCTGTGGTCCCTTCGGCCCTTGCCGTACCTTGTCGATCGCCTGGGCCGCGCTGATCATCGCGCTCTGGCCAGTTCCGCGATTTCGTTGACTCGCCGTGTCGCTGTGGCGATCTCGTCGGCGAACTGCTGTCGGCGTTTGCACAGATCTCCACTGTCGTGCCCGTCGAACAACTCACGATGCTCGGCGAGCCGCAATGCCGTCTTGAACAGCTCCATCGACCGCGATTCGGCGTTGGCGATTCGACGCTGCAGCTCCCACTGCCGGCCGACCTGCAGACACTCGGCGAGAAAGGCCTTCTTTTCGAACGGCTCGTCCTCGTAGGCCGCCAGCCGGTCGGCGACGATGTGGTAGGCGTCCAGGAACGGCCGTAACACCAGATGCGCCAACAACACGTCGGCCGACTCCAGCCGTCGCCGCGCATCGGCCGGCCCGCAGACCTCGGCGGTGTCGGACACGCCGCAGATCAGCCGCAGTTCGTCGGTCAGGTCGCGCTCGAAGTCGGCACGCGCGGAGAACAGGAACTCGAACTTGAGCAGCTCGCGCAGCCGCAGCGCCTCGTCGAGCACCGTCGCCAGGAAATCGACGCCGTCCACCGGGTTACTTGAGGCCGCCAGCAATGCCGTCTCGGCGATGGCGCGGTCGACCAGGATGTGGATTGCCGTGTTGCGGTAGAACGCCGCGACCAGATGTTGGTGTTCGCCGATACCCCACACCGCTTCGGTGCCGGTGTCGTAGACGCTCACCACACCGGAGGCGACGAGTTGGTGCAGAGTCCAGCGGATGGTGGACCGATTCGTCAGATCGGCGGCACCGGCGACCGTCCAGTTCCCGGCGCTGATGTAGCTGGCCAGCGGCTGCACCGTCGCCAGCACCTCGGCGATGGACAGTGAGCGGTCCGCGCCCAGCAGCGCGAGACTCACCACCGCAGTGGGCGTGACGGGTGTGGCCCGGTTGATCCGGTGCTCGACGTCCAGCGCGATGCGCTCAATCTCGTTGCCGGAGGCCGATTCTTGGGCCCGCAACTCCTCCAGACGCTTGCGCAGCGGCAGCGGTTCGCCGAAGTCCAGGTAGGCACGGCCAAGCCGCTGACCCTGTTGGCGGGCGAGCCGGATCAAGAACCGCAGGTCTTCGGGCCGTTTCACGGCGCCGTATGCCTCGGTGGTCATGGCGGCCACCTCGTGCAGCTGGTCGTACACGATGGAGACGGGCACCAGATACACTTCGGGACCGTCGATTTCGTCGACGGCGTCGGTGATGTAGCGCAGGATCCCGTACACCGGTGGCCGCAGCTTGCCCGTCCGGGTTCTGCCCCCTTCGATCGACCAGGTGAGGTTCGTGTGATTCTGCACCAGTTGCGCGGTGTAGGCGCGCAGCGCGAACCGGTAGACCGGAAGGTCGCGGGTCTGGCGGCGGATGAAAATCGCCCCGACGCGCTTGGCCCAGTTGCCGAACGGGAAGAAGTTCATGTTCGCCCCGCCGTAGGTCAGTGCCGGCGACAGCCGGTTCGCGACGATCACCTCGGGCAACAGCATGCCGTCCAGGTAGGACCGGTGCGAAAAGGCGAACGCCAGGGCCGCCTTGCGATCCAGCTTGCGCAGCTGCGCGATCTGGTCCTCGTCGACCAGCACGTCATATGCCCGCATCAACCAGCGACTGAAGCCACGCCACGCCTCGGCAGCCCGCTCGTCCCGCGATGCCGCCATCTCGCGCATGTAACCCGCGGCCTCGGCGCGCACTTCGGCCGGATCGCGACCGAGGTCGGCCGCCAACTTGCTCAGCCGCTCCGCATACCACCGGGTGCCGAGCAACTGCGCCACCGCGTCGGGCGTCTTTCGCAGCCCGACCCTGTCGAGCAGATGCGCGCTCATGCCGGTTGTGCTGAATGCACGGTCGTGGGTTCGTGCACCTCCGGACCCGGCTCGCTCGCGTAGAGCTCTTCGATTTCGGCGGCGTACTTCGCGGCGATGGGTCGCCGCTTGAGCTTCATCGTGAGCGTCACCTCGTCACCACCGGGCTCCCACAACGTCGCCAACACGCGGAAGCGCTTGATCTGCTCCACCCGAGACAATTTGGTGTTGCCTTCGGCCACGCCGGCAGCGATTCGCCCGATCACCTCCGGATTGGCCGCCAGAGCCGCCGCCGAGGCGTCGTCCAGCCCATGCTGGGCTGCGTACGGGCCGACCGAGTCGGCGTCGAAGACCATCAGCGCGGTGTTGTAGGGCCGCCCGTCGCCGATCGTGACCATCGCCCCGACCATCGGGCACGCGGCCAGGATGGCATTTTCGATGTTTGCCGGTGACATGTTCTTTCCGGCCGCGTTGATGATCAACTCCTTCTTTCGGTCGACCACCCGCAGATAGCCATCGGAATCCTCGTCGAGGATGTCACCGGTGTGCAACCACCCGTCGGCGTCGAGCGCTTCGGCCGTCTTCGCCGGCTCCTTGCGATAGCCCTTCATCACCAGCGGTCCGCGGACCAGGTACTCACCGTCGTCGGCGACCTTGGACTCCAGCCCGGGCAACAGCTTGCCAACGGACCCCAGCCGGGCGTCGCGGGGATGGCTCAGGGTGGCAATGCAACTCAACTCGGACATGCCCCAAAGCTCCCCGATCGGGATGCCGATTGCGATGAAGAATGCCAGCGTCTCCTTCGGGATCGGCGCCGCACCGGATACCGCCCACCGCAGCTCACCGAAGCCGAGCCGCTCTCGCAGTTTGGACAGCACCAGCTCGTCGGCCTTGGCCCACTCGGCCGTCACCTCGTCCGATTCGGGTTCACCGGCAACCAGCGCGGCGGCGCGCCTGGCGGCAACCGAGAGACCCCACTGCAGTGCCTGTCGTTTGACTTCATCCGGTTCGTGCACGGCAGTGAATTCGATTGCGGCCTTGAGCTTTTCCCATACCCGCGGCACCGCACCCCAGATGGTGGGCCGCGTATCGGGCAGCGCAGCCGCGATCGCTCGGCCGTCGGCGACGACGGTGACCTGGGTGCCGAACACCTCCTGGGTGTAGAGGCCGGTCATCCGGTCGGCAATGTGCGCCGACGGCAGGAACGAGGTGATCCGGTCACCGAATTCGATGCCCAGTACCGCTTCCACGGTGAACGCCTCGAACAACAGGTTCGCGTGTGTCGTCTCCACGCCTTTGGGCTTGCCGGTCGTACCCGATGTGTAGATGAGGGTGGCGACGTCGTCGGGTTGCACTGCCCGCCAGGTCGATTCGAAGTAGAAGTCGTCGCCGCCGGCGGCATAGAGGTCATCGAGCGTCAGCGTGCCATCGGGTGAGCCGTCGATGCAGACGAGGTGGTCGAGGGCCGCTCCGCTGGCGCGGATCCGGTCGACGTACTGTTCCTCGCAGATCATCACCTTTGTGCCCGCGTTGTCGAGCAGGTAAGTGATTTCCTCGGCGGGCAGGGTGTTGTATACCGAAAACGAGGTGGCGCCGGCGTGCTGTGCGCCGACATCCAGCGGGTAGAACTCGATCCGGTTGGCCATCATCAGCGAGACCGTGTCGCCGCGCCGCACCCCGAGCCCGGCCAGGCCGGCCGCGACTTGACGCACCTGGTCCGAGTAGTCGCGCCAGGTCAACGTCTGCGCGTCGCCCGGTGTCCGAAGCGCGACGGCGTCGGGGTCGACCGCCGCGGTGCGCTGGAATGCCTCACATAGGGTGATCGGACGCTCGGGTGTAGTCATGTCGGTTCCTCCTCGGATGTTCAACGGCGACGGACCCGGTTCAGGTAGGCCGCGGCGGCTTCGCGTGACTCGGGGTCGTGCAGTGCGGTAACGAGGGCGTCCGCATCGCTCCAACTTCGCGCGGTTGCCACCATCCCCTCGGTCACAGCGTTGGTGTGGCGCTTTGTCGAGCTGAGCGTGAGCGCCGACTTGGCGAGCAGCTGTTGCACCAGCTGTTCGACCTCGTCATCGAGGTCGGCCTCCGGCACCACCCGGTTGAGGAAGCCGGCCGCCTTCGCCTCATCGGCCCCGAACGGCCGGCAGGTCATCACCAGCTCCTTGGTGAGCGCCGGCCCGATCTCACGCACCAGCCGGGGGATGCCGCCCCACGCAAGCGGGATGCCCAGATCGACTTCGGGAATGGAAAAGCGGGCCGTCGCGGCGGCGACCCGCAGGTCGCACGCGGCGGCGAGCACCAGCGCGCCGCCAACGCAGTGGCCGTGCAGGCGGGCAACCGTCACGGCACGCATCGCTTCGACGGCGTCGGCCATCCGCCGCCCGGCGTCGGCGGCCTCCCGTCGCGCACCCGCACCCTCGGCGGGTCCGGCGAATGCGGCCAGATCGGCGCCCGCCGAGAACGCCCGACCATTGCCGCCGACGACGACAACCTTGACCTCGGGCCGAGCGTCGAACCAGCGGGCAGCGTCGACCAGTTCGTTCAGTGTCCGGGTGCTCAGCGGATTGAGCTTCTCCGGCCGGTTCAACGTAATCGAGCCGCGGTTCCCGTCAGCCACGACCTCGACGGTCGTCGCGTCGCTGGTTTCCATAGATTCCGACGGTAGAACGCCGGGAAGAGCGCGGTGCCGAAACCGAGGATCACGTATCCACACGTCCAGCCCAATCGCTTTCGCGGGGTACCTTGCCGGTATGGGAGTTGCGACCGCGGAGTTCACCCCCGTCGAACAGACCGCCTTTCTCACCGAATACGCCCGTGCACTCGACAGCCGTTCGCCGAAGCCGATCCTCGCAGACTCCCTGGCCGACGAGATCGTGGGCAAGATCGACTACGACTTCGTCGGCCTCGGTGTGCCATCGAGCGTGGTGTGCCAGTCGGCGCTGCGGGCCAAGATGCTCGACGACCGGGTGCGGGATTTCAGCACCCGACATCCCAACGCCGTCGTCGTCGATCTTGGTGCAGGCCTCGACACCGGCATGCTGCGGGTCATGCCGCCGGCCACTGTGGATTGGTACAGCGTCGACTTGCCACGCGTCATCGCGCTACGTGACGATCTGGTGCCCGCCGCTGAGCGCGCCCATTCCGTGGCGGCGTCGTTGGCCGACGACCAATGGACGGACCCGATTCCGTCCGACCGCCCCACCATGCTGATCGCCGACGGCCTGTTTGCGTTTCTGCCCGAGTCGGTGATAGTCAGGCTGTTCCGCCATATCACCGACCATTTCGGTTCCGGCGAATTGGCCTTCAACGACTACGGGCGGATCGGCTGGTTCAGCAAGTTGGCGGTCAAGCTCGCGCCGCAGAAGATGTTCAGCGCGGTCGGCAGCCAGTGGAGCTACCCCGGATTCAAAGACGCGCACCATCCCGAGACCTGGAACCCGCGGCTAACTCTGGTCGAGGAGGCCAGTCTGGCGCACGCTCGCGAAGTCGACCTGTTCCCGGGCTGGCTGCGGATTGCCACCCGGTTGTCCGGGCGGTTCAAGGCCCCGGCCCGCAAGGCGCGGATCTTGCGCTACCGCTTCTAAGCCCGAGAGGTGACGACCATGCCCGCGACACTCATCACCGGCGCGAAAGTCTGGGACGGCATTTCGGATTCCGCGCCGCCGCGCCAAGTACTCGTCGTCGACGGCCTGATTCAGCGGATCGGCGACGCGATCGAACCGCCCGCCGATGCGGCTGTGGTGGACCTATCCGGGCACACGCTGACACCGGGATTCATCGACTGCCATACCCATGTCACGGTGATACCGCCGCTCAGTCCCGCGCTGGCCGCCGATTCGAGCACGGCGAAGGCGTTGAAGTCACTGCCGGTGCTGCGGAGCCTGCTGCGCAACGGGTTCACCACGATTCGCGACCTGGGCTGCGGCGACGTCGACTACCCCACGATCGATCTGCGCGACGCGGTGTCCGCCGGCATCGTCGAGGGACCGCGGATGCTGGTGGCGCCGCACATGATTTCTGCACGCGGTGGCCACGGCGACTTCAGCGCGATGGCGGCCGACCAGTATCAGGGCTGCTCGCGGCGGCTGGAATTGGCGGCGGCCGATGGTGGCGACGAGATCCGCACCCGGGTCAGGCAAGAGACCCGCGCCGGGGCCGACTGGATCAAGTTCGCCGCGACCGGCGGCTTCGCCTCGCCGTCGGACGATCCCGGGCATGCCACCTACAGCCAGGAGGAGATGGACATCCTGGTCGCCACGGCCGCCGATCTGGATGTCCCGGCCACCCCGCACAGCTACGGCGACGAAGGCATCCGGCGGGCGGTGCGGGCCGGGGTTCGCAGTATCGAGCACGGCAACCTCGCCTCGGCCGAGGTCTTGCGGATGATGGAAGACGCCGGGGTGTTTATGGTGCCGACCCAGTACGCGATCCTATCCGGCGCCCGGCGGGGCGACGACGACCCGATGTGGGCCGTTGTGCCCGAGTACGCGGCTCGCAAAGCGCGAAAATACCGGGGCGCGTTGTTGGAGGCCGCCGAGCGGTTGGCCGCCAGCAACGTGCGCATCGCGTTTGGCACCGACGCCGGCATGTTCCCGCATCACGAGAATTGGCAAGAGTTTCCGATGATGGTGTCGACCGGCATCTCTCCGCTGCGTGCGCTGCGGGCGGCCACCAGTGTCGCCGCCGAACTGTTGCGGCTCGACGACCTGGGCGTGATCGCCGGGGGCAAGATCGCCGATCTGATCGCGATGCCCGGTGATCCGCTCACCGATATCGAGGTCACCGGCCGAGTCGATTTCGTCATGAAAGACGGTGTCATCTACAAACGTCCTGTTCACACGGGCGGGGCAGCGTGAATGCGATGTCGACCTCCGGGGCGGGCGAGGCAGCTTGTGCTACGCTGTCGCACATGAAGGTCGGCGTGCGGGACCTGCGGAATCGCACCAGTGAAGTAGTCGATGCGGTCAAAGCCGGGGAGCAGGTGACGCTCACGGTGCATGGCGAGCCGGTCGCCGACATCGTCCCGTACCGGCGCCACGCTCGTTGGCTGTCGGGCGAATACCTTCGGGATGAACTCGTCGAACATGCGGCAGATGCGCGCCTATCCAACGAACTCGACGACCTTGCCGGCCAAACCCTCGATAATCTGTGACCGAGCGGGTCGGCGAAGTTGGGCTACTGGACACGTCGGTCTTCATCGCTCGAGAAAGTGGCCGTGCCGTCGCGAAACTGCCTAACCGTGTGGCACTTTCGATCATCACGATCGGCGAACTGCAACTCGGCGTGCTCAATGCGGGCGACTCGGTGACCCGATCACGACGCGCGGAGACCCTGGCGCTGGCACGCGTGGCAGATCCCATCCCGGTTGGCGAAGCAGTGATGGTTTCGTGGGCTCGACTCGTCGCGGACTGCCGAACGGCAGGCGTGCATCGGGCCGTGAAGCTGACCGACTCGCTCATTGCGGCAACCGCGATCGAGCACGGCCTTCCCGTCGTCACGCAAGACACCGACTTCGACCAAATCGCGCGCGCTTGCCCTGCCCTATCCGTGATCAAGGTTTAGATAGTGCCGCTCTACCGTTGCCGACAAGATGACCGACGTACTTGATCTAACAGACTCCCACGTGCGTCTGGCGGAAGCCAAGAACCAGCACGCCAAATTGATTGGCGTCTTGACAGAATGGATGGAGAGCGGCGGTGTCAGTATCCGCGCCATACGAAATGCGCAGTTTGTGTGCTACCGCTGGGAAGTTGCAGTCAGCGCAGAACCGGCGAAGAACTTCACTGGCGAGATAATCAACAACATACGAGCAGCCCTTCAATACGTCGCTTTCCAGATCTATCTGGTCGCCAGGGGCACTCCTGAAGGCAAGGAAGCCGACAAGGTCGCGTTCCCGATACTGAATACGCCGAACGCCTGGGACTCGGTTGTCACGAAAAAGGTGCCCGGTGTATGGCCGGAGGCAGATGGCCTCGGTGAAGCGCTCCGGGCGCTGTCGGCTGGCGCACTCGATGCGAAATGGGCTCCTTCACCTGCCAAGGCCCGGCGGCATGATCCGCCTGAACCTCGTCAGGTGAAGAGGGGCTAGGTCGTGGTGTGCTGGTCGGATGAGTCGCTGGGCTCGATGACCTTTGTTTCCTCACGTACCCCGGGGGTGATCTCGATGCGGCGCGGCTTGGCCCTTGCCGCCACGGGGAGGGTGACGGTCAGCACCCCATTCTGATATGTCGCGACGATGTGGTCGACGTCGATGTCCTCGCCGAGCAACACGCGACGCATGTAACCGCCGGTGAAGCGCTCGGAGCTCAGCCACTGCACGTCGAGTTCAGTGCGTTCGCTGCGTTGTGCCTTCACAGCGAGGACGCCGCCATCAACGCTGACGTCCACCGAATCGGGGTCCACGCCCGGGAGGTCGGCGTGAAGCACGTAGTGATCACCGGAGCGGTAGAGGTCCATCGGCATGGCCAATGGGACTCGGGCGGATCCGGGCGATGTACCGAGCAGCTGCGCGGCGAGTCTGTCGATGTCACGGAATGGATCGGGATGAAGCACAGTAACCACCTCCTAGGGTGTTGGTTGTCGGCCCGCGACCACTGACCGAGCCAGGGATCAGAAGACCTAGGCCCGGCCAGCAGCACGCTGACCCCAACAGCACCACCGCGCGAAACGCGATCCCGAAAAAGAACGGTTTGCCACGAATGACAATCATTCGGCGCGTGGTTTCTGCTGCTAGACCTCCAGTAAACGCCTTACTCGAGCTACTGTCAACATCGTTGGCCGACGTCGTTGACGGCTGATATAGTTCGACGGAAATGTTGGCCCTTGGAGGCACCAACACATCTCAAACCATACTTGCGTCTACGTCGTAGGCTAACAACGTTGACAGGCTCCCTTCTAACAGCCTTTAATGGAGACCAAACGGAAACCAGCCTTCGGCCCAGTTCACAGGGAATTTGCCGCCAGGATCAGTGTGTTTCCTCTGTCCCCGGGAAATCGGGTTCGACCACTGCATGACGACACGCTTCGGGACAATCCCGACTGCCCGCGTGCTCACACCATCAGTCAAAGGAGAACGACCATCATGAAATCTGGCAATAAGCAACGAAATGCCTCCGGCGAGCACGTGCTACATGTGGGTGTGGGTTTCAAAGAGAAGGAGCGCCCGCACGTATTGGAGACGTTGTCGACCCTCGGGCCCCACCTGCTGGGACGATGGGATCCGCGAGATATTGATGTGGAAGCCTCGTTGCAGGACCGCGGCGGCAAGGAGCAGCGCGTCACTTTGCGCACGAGCCTGCCCGGCCGTGCGCCGCTAGTGGCGGTCGCTGAGAACCCGGACATCACCCGCGCTCTCTGCGATGTAAAGCGCGAGCTGATCCGGCAGCTTGAACACCAGAAGTCGGCGCACGACCCCATGAGCAACCGCCGCCGCAGCAGCGCCACGATCCGCCATTAGGTCAGCTCCACGCTGTTCCAGATCGCACGATTCGCAATGTAAGACACACAACAACCAGCAACTCGCTTCTGCGAGCAGACAGAGAGACGGTCATGACGCATATCATCGAAGCGCGAGTTATCGGCAACCATGCCGCCATGGGCAGACCAACGCCAGCAGCTACCGACAGGCCGTACTTGACCGTCCACGAAGTACTCCGCGCGGGTATAAACCGCGCCGCGGGACGACAAAGGCATCGCTGCGGCACAGTCCACGCGGGATTCCAAAGGTGGGGCAACCGAAGCCGGGAAGTAGCGCCGCGAAATGTGTGCGCGGCCTCTGGTGTTGAGGGTTCGCTAGCGACCGCGCACGATCGCGTGCCAGGTGGGCCGCCTAACGCGTGATGTCGCCCCCCATAGCGGTCAGGGTCATCCGCGCTCGTCTTATCGAGCGGGCCCGGTATCAGCCCGATGCCGTCTCGGGTGTTAAGTATGGCCATCGGGATCACGAGCCGCCGCAAGGCGAAGCCGCAAGTGTCTTCTTACGTGGACCGGGGTGAGGCGTCGGGGTGGGTTCGGTTTGCGGTTAGGCCGGTGAGCAGGAGGTCGAGGCCGCGGTCGAGTTCGCCCTCGCCGTCGTAGGAGGCGAGGGCGGGTGCGAGCGCACGCAGGTGGGGGAATTCGGTGATCGGCAGCCGGTGCAGGCCGAGGCGCAGTACGTCGTCGGTTTCCTCGGGTCGTTCGACCACCTCCTGCAGTTCGTTGAGGATGTGGCCATGCAAGAAGCCGAATAGCAGCCGGTACATGTGCAGCGCGTCGATTCCGGTGAATCCGGCGGAGGTGAGCAGCGTCAGGACGTCTTCTAGAGGGCGCAACATTCCCGGCGGTCGTTGGCCCAGCGGGGTGGCCAGGGGCCGAGTGACCAACAGCGGTACGACGTTGGGGTGTGTTATGGCCAGCCCGCGGAAGTCATGGGCGACGCTGCGTAATTGGGCGGCCCAGTCCGGGTCGGCGGTGTTCACGATTAGCTGCTCCAGCACGATCTCGACGACGCCGTCGAGCACTGCAGCCTTGTTGGGTAGGTGCCGGTAGAGCACCGTCGGATCCCGGCCTACCGCGTCGCTGAGTCGGCGCATGGATAATCCGTCCACGCCATCGCGGTCGATGACGCCTAGCGCGGTCTGCAGGATCAGCGAGCGGCTGATAGGCCCGTTGTGTTCGCCGGCGGCCCCGCCGGACGAGTGATCACCGTCAGCGCCCGCACCGGGCCCGGTAGGCCCGCTGGTCGGGAGTTTCGTCATTGCAGCCGCACTTCCCCCTATCGCCTCTGTCTCGTACTGTAGCCACACTGTACGTCTACAGTGTTGACGCGCGCTACGACACCCTGTGTACTGGAGATCTATTATCAGAACTGGAAGCGTCGATCTGCTTGTCATCGTGGAATTGATGAGGTTGTGTCGTCGGCGATTCGATTGATTTCGGCCGGTTCGCGGCCAAGATAGGAGCGTCGCCATGACGCTACAACAAGCCCGACCCCAGGTCGGTCGACACCTTACGCCACCGGATTACACGCCGCGGTTGCGCTTGAAGCCCAAGGCACCCCAAACCGGGTATGTCGATGGGGCTTGGTGGCCGCACAGTGATGACCTCACGAAAGAGCTGCCCGACCTGCTTGCGGTGCTGTCGGTTCGGCTCGGCGCCGTCGATCGCGTGCTTTACAACCTCAGCGAATGGGCAAAAGCGCCCGCTAAACTCGCGACCGGCGGGCGCAACGTACGACTCGATGGATACCGACTACAGCCGATAAACACCCTCGAAGTCCTCGGACTCAACCGCAACAAGGTCCTGCTGCTGGTAGTCCCGCCCTACAGCGACCCGGACCACGCGCATACCACCATGATGACCGCGGCGGCCCCGAACAACGACTCGACCGTCGAGGGACTACTCATGACCAGCGTGCGAGATAGGAGTGCCCGCACACAAAAAGACACCAGGGAAGAGCGGTGGGAGTCAGAAGGCGAAGTCGAAGGATAGTCGCCGACGCCGACGACCCGTGAGCAACGCTAATCGGCAACCGCGAGATGGCGGTGAGCCACAATCGGGTTCGCCCGGACGGAGTACGCACTGGTCCGTTTAACAACTTCCGCCTGTATCGCCAGCACCCGCTTCTTGTGGCACAACCAGACCAGCCCAGTGCGCTCGTCGCGGCTTAGCCTCGATCCACCGATGAGCTGAGGTCCGGCTGTAGTGGTCGGTTGTGATGGTACGTGTCGGTGTGTGGGCATAAAGTATCTGCTGGTCTGCCCAGCTTTTCCTGTGCGCTCCGGTCGGGC
>NZ_JBOHHI010000171.1:0-15456 GCF_050700595.1 Mycobacterium sp. | reverse complement strand
TGGTCGAGCGCCTTGGGGCCTGAACCGTCGATATGCAGCACCCGGCGCAGGGCCGGCAACTCGCCGCCCAGCTCGGCGACCATCGTCGCGTGTCTGTCGGTCTCGGCGAACACCGCCACCGCCGCCGAGTCGGCCAGCACCCAGCGCACCTGCTCGGCCGACGACGTTTCGTAGAGGGGGACGGTAACCGCACCCACCGAGAGGATCGCGAAATCGAGGATTGCCCACTCGTAGCGGGTGGCCGAAAAGATCGCTACCCGGTCGCCGGCCTGGACTCCTTGTGCGATCAAACCCAATGCGGCCGACCGGATTTGGGTGGCAGCAGCGGCACAGGTGACATCGATCCAGGCGCCGTCGATCAGGCGTTGGAAGATCACGGTGTCGGGGTCGTCGCGTTCGTGGTCGAACACTGCGGCGACGACATTGTCGTGCTCGCTCACCTCGAATGGGGCAGGGACACTGAATTCACGCACTCTTCTGACCTCGCTTGACCTATCTGGGTCTGGGTTTAGATCCAGCCTAGACGGCGCCTCTCTGTGTCAATAGCTGTGGTGTTCGTCGGTTGTATGGTGGCTGCTGGTGGGTCCGGGAAGTGACTTGTCCGAAGAGTCAGTGTGCGGGGTTTCAGCTGGCCGCGCTGGACAATAGAGCCGCCCCCGGGTGTCCTCCCGGGCCCGCCTTTCGTCTGGCCGCGTCGCGGAGCAGTTGTTGGTAGACGACGTCGGACAGGCGCCGTTTCAGGCATCGCATTGCTTCCTTGTGGCTTTTGCCGTCGGTTCGTTTCCGCAGGTAGTAGGCCCTGCTTGGGGTGTTCTGCCGGATTTGGGTTAAGGCCATGATGTGTAGGCAGAGGTTGAGTTGGCGATCGCCAGCGCGGGAGAGTCGGTGGCGCACAACGTCGCCGGAGGACACATCGATCGGGGCGGTGCCGTTGTAGCTGGCGAACGCGGCAGCGGAGCGGAACCGATCGATGGTGCCGACTCGGCCGAGGATCTTGCCCGCGGTCAAGTCACCGATGCCGCACAACTCGGTCAGCGTCGTGCCGGAGGCGCTGACCGCGGCCTTGATGT
Organism: Mycobacterium sp.; assembly: GCF_050700595.1. Taxonomy (GTDB): domain Bacteria; phylum Actinomycetota; class Actinomycetes; order Mycobacteriales; family Mycobacteriaceae; genus Mycobacterium. Next base: position 14,386 of record NZ_JBOHHI010000171.1, on the reverse strand, counting down.
CGGCGGCGGCCTTGGCGATCCGACGGTCCAGGTGGCGGATCTCAGTGACAAGGTCCGCAGCGAGGCCGCGCAGGGTTTTGCCAGCGCTATCGCGGGGGCGGATCTTGCGAAGGAGCTCGGCGGCCTGGTCGGCGGTGAGGTCACGTTGCGCGCCGGCAGGGATGAGGTTGGTGAGCACGACGTGGAGGCGATTGACCGTCTGGGTGCGGGTTTTGACCAGGTCGTCGCGGTGATCGACGACCGCGCGTAGGGCGGTCACGGTGTCATCGACCGCGGCGGAGGTCAACATGGGTGCGCTCAATGCCGCGATACCGACGCTCACGGCGTCGGCGTCGTCGTTCTTGCGGCCGTGGCCGGTCGACAGCATCCGCACCCGGGCGGCGAGTTTCGCGGGAACATCCACCACGTCCACTCCGTCCGTGCGTAGCCGCGCCGCTAAAGGTGCACCCAGCCCCGATGCGCCTTCGATGGCCCAGGTCGAGCCGGGCCACCGGCGGGCGAAGCGGCGCAACGCACGATAGCCGTCACGGCTGACCGCGACGCGAATAGTGGCCACGGGTTGCGATGATAGGTCCACCGCTGCGGCGGTCCAGGATGCCTTATGCGGGTCGATCGCGATGACGACCCGGTCGGGGGTCTTCGATATCGTTGGCACGAAACTTCTCTCCTCGCCTCGGTTCGGTTTTGAAAGCGAGGAGGGCACACCAACTTTCGGCTTTGCAGGCCTCTCTCCAGCCACTCCACGCCGGGCGCACCGACCCGAGACACAAGCCGTCTAGGAGCCAATCCCAATTACGGATGACAGGTATGGGGCGAGCGATCTCGAATCGGTGCTCGATGATCATGGCTGCAGACCATGCTCACCTGCCGCCCATTGAACAAGTTGGTATGGGGGGCTGGGGCCTCGCTCACATGTGAACGTGGGTTGCGGTTAGGAATTCGGTCCTGGCCGTAGAGCCACAGATGTGGGAGGCCCCAGTGAAGGTTCAGCGTACGAGTGTTGGGTTCGATGTGCACGCGCGATCGGTGGTGGCGTGTGGGTTGGATGGGGATACGGGCGAGGTGTTTGAGCGCCGGTTGACCCCGGACCAGGACGAAATCCTGGAATGGGTTTTGTCGCTGCCGGGTCCGGTGGCAGTGACTTATGAGGCGGGACCGACGGGATTCGGGCTGGCTCGATTTCTGCTGGCGGCGGGGATCGATTGTGTGGTGGCGGCGCCATCGAAGCTGATCCGTCCGGTCGGAGACCGGGTTAAAACCGATGCTCGTGATGCCCGGCATCTGGCCCGGTTATTGCATCTGGGTCAGGTCGTGGCGGTGACGATTCCGACCGTCGAGCAGGAGGCCGCCCGGGATCTGGTGCGGGCCCGCGAGGATGTGCGTGGGGATTTGATGACGGCTCGACACCGGCTGTCAAAACTGCTGTTGCGTCAGGGGATCGTCTATTGCGGTGGAAGGGCCTGGATACGGGAGCATGAGCGGTGGTTGCGCCGGCAGCGCTTCGACAACACCGCGCTGCAACTGGCCTACGACACCGCCTTCGACGCGATGCTGGCCACCGTCGACCGCCGGGAGCGCCTCGAGGCCGCGATCGCCGAGATGGCCGCGGACTCGCAATTCACTCCGGTAGCCACCAGGCTGGGGTGTCTGCGCGGGGTGGCCACGCTGACCGCGTTCGGGCTGGCCGTGGAGATCGGTGACTGGTCTCGGCTGACCGGGCGCAGCATCGGCGCCTATCTCGGACTGGTGCCCAGCGAGTATTCCTCGGGGGCGACGCGAACCCAGGGCGGGGTGACCAAGACCGGTAATGGTCATGCCCGCCGGCTGCTGGTCGAAGCCGCTTGGCACCACCGAGCCCCCTATCGGCCCGGTGCTGTGATGCGGCGACGCTGGGATGCCGCCTCGCCGGCAGCCCGGGCCCGCGGCCAGGCCGCTAACCGGCGCCTGCATGAACGCTGGATGCGTTTTGATGAGCGCAAGAAACGCTCAGTGGTCGCCAACGCCGCGATCGCACGTGAGCTGGCCGGGTGGTGCTGGTCGCTGGCCGTGCTTGACGACTGAGCACCCCACAAATGTCCAGATGAGTCACCGGGTGTCGGCAAGCGTCTTGGAGTGACCCGCGTCGCCGCTATGAGTAATCACGTTGTCACACAACGGATGACACTCGATCCTAGACAAGCGGTCCGCTCCGACTCGAAAGCACCGTCCTGCGGTAGCCAACCCGCGTATATCAGACTGACAACGCGTCGATACGACACGCTCGACACCCCACAACTGGCCCTATCTGGTCAACGAAGCGGCGGCCACGACGACGGTTGCGGCCGCCGCTTCCCCCTGCCCACTTGACAAGATGTCCCCCATATCAGTGGCGATCGCAAGCGCGGCGGGTCGCCACGCGAAAACGTAGCGTCAGATGGTCTGGTGGCGTCCGAAGTACTTGTGGTCTTCGCTGTAACCGCCGTAGCCGCTGCCGATCTCGTGATAGTCGGCGACGAACTCGATGCCTTTGATCCACTTGACGAGTTTGAAGCCGTGCTGCAACTCGTTGCGCAGCCGGAGCGGCTTGCCGTGCATGTAGGGGAGCGGCTGGTCGTTCATGTTGAAGGCCAGCATGGTCATGTGGTAGCCCATCTGGTCGATGGGGTGCGCGTTGTAGTAGATACCGCCGGTCGCGCCGAGGCCCATCGAATAGAACACCACCCATTTCGCCTCGGGCAGCGGTTTGACGATGTCCATGATCGTCTTCATCGACACGCCACCCCATTTGGCCACACCCGACCAGGCCTGGATGCAGAAGTGCTGGCTGATCTGCTCGTGGTAGGGCAGTGCCTTGAGGTCGTCGAGCGAAAACTCCATCGGGTGCTCGACCAGACCGTAAACCCGCAGTCGCCAGTCTGTGAAGTCGTCGCGCTCCAACTCCTTGTACTCGACGGTCTCCGGCAGCCGGCCGTTGCGCCAGTGATGCGGTGAGATGTCTTCCTCGGTGAATGCGCCCGGCTTGGGGTTCAACTGCTCCAGCAGCCGCTGGAACGGGCCGACCAGCGCGTACCCGACACGCTGGATGACACGGGGATGCCGAATGGTGAACGGGGTGGCCCAGACCCAGGCGACAGCGCACACCACCATGGCCGCAGCGAAGACCCAGAACCCCATCCAGCTGTCGTCGTCGCGCGCGGCGAACATGTGGTTGAGGTTTCTCAGCGCGCTGGTCGCGAACACCAGCGTGACGTGGACGATGATGAAGAACAAAAAGTACACCAGCACCAGGAAGTGCAGCGAACGCGCGTGCTGGATGCTCAACCGCGTGCTCAGCCAGTGCACCCGTTGCGACAGCGCCGGCGACATGCCCAGCCCGGTGATCAACGCGGCCGGCGCGGCGATGAAGACGGTGGTGAAGTACGCCAGCACCTGCATGCCGTTGTAGGCGTACCAGCCGTTGTCCGCGGGCCAGTGCTCGACGGACAGGTACTGAATGGCGACCGACAGCGCGTTGGGGAACACATCCCAGCTGGTCGGCACTATGTGTCGCCACTGGCCGGTGGCGAACAACAGGACGTAGAAGACCAGACCATTGAGCAGCCACAGAACATCCATGCCTAGGTGCCACCAGCGGGCCAGCCCGATGGAGTGCCGGAAACCGGGCAGCCCGAACTGTGGCGGCAGCGCGACGGTGTCGGCGTTGGCGGTCCACAGTTCGTCGTCCGGGACCGGGGGACCCACCCGCAGCCACTCGTCCTTGCCGGGGGTGGCGTTCCGGCTGAAGTAGAGCCGCGGGTGGTCACACAGAATCTGGATCCCGCTCCTGATGATGAAGATCATGATGAACAGGTTGAAAAAATGCGTCCAGCCAAGCCACGCCGGAACGCCGGGAGCCTTTTTGGGGATATCGGCGCCCGGATAACGCTGGATGAAGGCCTGCACCGGGGCCATGTTGTAAAGCCCCTTGCCGATCGCCACCGCCGCCACCAAGATCGCGAAGCCGAGCGGGATAAGCCACAACAGGTTGAGCCATTTGTCCCGGCCGATCCGCAACCTGGGCGCGGTGGCCCGCCTGGTGAGGTCGAATCCGCCGCCGTAGTCCTCGACATCGATGGTGTCTTCGGCTGTGTGTATCTCGCTGCGATAGTCCGGGTCGAAATCCAGCGGCCTGCCGACCGCCAATGTCGCGGCGTTGCCGTTGCCTCCCGCTACCGCAGTCCTAGCCGAATCAACATGGCCGTCGGCATCGTTAGCATCGGTAGTGGTCACGCGGCCGAAGATACACCAGGGGGCCGAAACGCCGCGGTGAACACTGGGCAAACAACGCCTGCTCGGAGCCCACTTGCTGCGCCTATTCTGAACCCGCCGACCGAACCAGCTGGGTCTATATCCGCATAGGCGCGATGTGATAGATATGTCGGCAGGTGTACAAGCCCTGGTTGAATCGCGAAAATACTTGTCCGGAAAGGGATTACCGCACAATACGTCTTACCCGCGGCGGAATTATCCTCGTTCGTAACCAAAACCACAGGTGAAATTCATCACAATCGGCGCGTCGCGCCGGCCCGACAGGCCGTCCGGGCGTTCACCGAGCAGCTGGTCGTCAGCTCCGGAGCCGCCGCACGGGACGGTGTTCGATCGCGTTGATCGTCAGAATCCGTCGGCCGATCCGCCAGCCGGCCTCCGTGCGCTGATACTCGTCGTCGTAGCGCAGGTGCCAGACCAGGTCGGTGAGCGCCTCGCCGCGCTGCACCCAGTGATGCGCCACGCAGGCTATGCGCCCGCGTGCACAACCGGGCTGCGCGCCGTCGTCGTAGACCTCGCCGACAATCGCGTGCTCGGTGCGCACGGTGGTGGCCACCGCCGCGATCGCCGCGCCGATCGCGGCCTGACCGCGGTGGCGATGGACCGGTGCCAGCTCAGCCGGCGGGTCGGGCACTACGAGTTCGGCTGTGTCGGTGAAAAGCTTTGCCACCTCATCAAATTGACGGTCGTCCATGCCCGCCGCGTATCGGTGTACCAGGTCGGTCAGAGCCGCCCGGTCGATCGGCGAGATCGTCACGTCGGGATCGACAATCGCTCGGCGCAGGCCGACAACGCGTCCTTGGCCTGCTCGATATCGGTGATCGGCGGCATCGCGAGCACGATCCGGTCGGCGCCCGCATCGGCCAGCCGGCCCGCGCGTTCGGCGTCGATCTTGGTGACCGAGTGGCCCAGCGAAACCTCGAGGGCGGCCGGATCGCGCCCGGCGGCCGACGCCTCCTCACGCATCAGCGACAGCAGCGAACCCAGCTGCGGACCGGCGACTCCGAGCGGTTGAAAGCCGTCGCCGAGCCGTCCGGCCCGTCGGGCCGCCGCTCGGCTGTGTCCGCCGATGTGCACCGGGAGACCGGCGCCCGCAACGGGTTTCGGGTAGCACATGACGTCGTCGAGGTCGAAGAACTCACCGTGGTGACTGACCCCTCGCGGTCGGTCATCCCAGAGCGCCCGCAGCACCACCAATTGCTCGTCGGCCCGCCGTCCGCGACTGTCGAATTCGGTTCCGCACGCCTCGATCTCCTCACGCAGCCAGCCGACACCGACGCAAAGTCGCAGCCGGCCGCCCGACACCGCATCGACGGTCGCCGCTCGCTTGGCCAGCACCACCGGATGGTGGTTGGGCAGCACCAGAACCCCGGTGGCCAACCCGAGCCGCTCGGTGTGACCGGCCAAAAACGCCAGCAGGTCAAGTGGATCGGGGACCGGGCAGTCGGCCGCCAGCTCGACCCGCCCGGAGCTGTCATAGGGGTAGACGCTGTCGTACCGGGTGGCCAGGACCGTGTGCTCGACGAGCACGATCGATTCGAATCCGCAGGATTCGAGATGCCGGGCGAATTCCGCCATCCACACCGGGTCGCCGGTGACGCCGGCGCCGACCGGGGCGACGACGGCGACCAACATGTCGACTTCCATGGCAGCGAAAGCTAACAGGTCGGCTCGGCGGTGGTGTGAGCGCACAGCGCTTCGGCGAGCCTGGCTGCCCGGGCGTCCGTGAAGACGTCCTCGAGCAGCACCGGCCGACCGTCCGGGCCGGACAGCGGAACCCGCCAGTTGGGGTACTCGTCGGTGGTGCCGGGCTGGTTTTGGGTGCGCCGGTCACCGACCGCATCGGTGAGCGCCAGCCCCAGGAGTCGCGACGGCGTTCGGCCGAGGTACTGGTGCAGCGCCAGGACGGTTGCGTCCAGGTCGGCGTGTTTGCCCAGCAGTCCGGCCCGGCGCAGCTCGGCCAGCCAGGCTGCCCGTTCGGCTTCCGCGGCGGCCACTTCCTCCTCGACGGGACGAGTCAGCAGGCCCAGCGAATCGCGCAGGCGCACATGCTCGCCAGCCAGATACCCGGCGGTCGGCGGCAGGTCGTGGGTGGTGACCGACGACAGGCAGTACTCCCGCCAGCGTTCGGCCGGCAATGGGATCCGGGTGGGCCCGTCGTCATCGAGCTCGAACCACAGAATCGAGGTGCCCAGCACGCCGCGGGCCCGCAGGTAGTCGCGCACCCACGGTTGCACCGTGCCCAGATCCTCGCCCACCACCACCGCCCCGGCGCGATACGCCTCCAGTGCGACGATGCCGATCATCGCGTCGTGGTCGTAGCGCACGTAGGTGCCGTCGGTGGGCGGGGCGCCCGCGGGGATCCACCACAACCGGAACAGCCCGATGATGTGGTCGATGCGCACCCCGCCGGCGTGCCGCAGCACGGCGCGGATCAGCGCCTTAAACGGCCGGTACTCCTGCTCGTCGAGCCGGTCCGGACGCCACGGCGGCTGCGACCAGTCCTGGCCGAGCTGGTTGAACTCGTCGGGCGGTGCGCCGGCGGTCACGCCGAGGGCGAGCACGTCCTGCAGCGCCCAGGCATCGGCGCCGTCGGGGTGCACGCCGACGGCCAGGTCTGCCATGATGCCCAGCGACATGCCGGCCCCTACCGCATGCGATTGCGCGGCGGCCAGCTGCTCGTTGAGCTGCCATTGCAGCCAGCGGTGAAAATCTATGGCTTCGGCATGCGTGGCGACGAATTCGGCGACCGCGGCGCCGGCGGGATGCTGGCGCGACTCGGGCCATTGATGCCAGTCGCCGCCATACTCCTCGGCCAGCGCGCACCAGGTCGCAAAGTCGTCGAGCGCGGACCCCTCCCGCGCCCGATACGCCGCATATGCCAGTTCGCGCCCTGCCGAGCGTGGCACCCGATAGACCAGCTGCAGGGCCGCGCGTTTGGCCGCCCAGGCGGTGTCGCGGTCGATCGAGTCGACGGTGGACGCGTGTTCTTGCACCTCCTTACGTAGCCGCCGCACCCGTCGGCGTTTACGCAGGTCGGCGAATTCCGCGATCGCCTCCACCCGAAGGTAGAGCGGGTTGACGTAGCGCCGCGACGTCGGCAGGTACGGCGACGGCTCCATCGGCTTGGTCGGTGTCGCCGCATGCAGCGGATTGACCAGGACATAACCGGCGCCGTGCGCCGAGGCGGACCAGACCGCAAGATCAGCGAGATCGGTGAGGTCGCCTACCCCCCACGACCGTGCGGACCGCACGCTGTATAACTGGGCCGCCAGCCCCCAGGTGCGGCTGTGCCCCAGCCGCTCCGGCAGCCCCAGCCAGTCCGGGGTCACGATCAGCGCGGTGTCGCTCTGCTGGTCGCCCGACCGCAAATGCACCCGGTGGTAACCGAGCGGCAAGTCGGCGGGCAGCACGAAGGTGGCCTCGCCGACCCAGCGCCCGTCGAGCTCGAACGGCGCGGCGAAGTTGTCGATCTGCCGCACCTCACGCCGGATGGTGCCGTCCTCCACCTGCACCCACACCTCGGCCGGGTCACCGTGGGGCACATGGACCCAGAATGGCGTCTCGACGCCGGCGCGTCCGATGATGGTCGCCGGCAGCGGGCGTGACCAGTATGCCCGGTCTCGGGCGGCCAGCGCCGCGGCGCGCTCGGCCTCGGTTCCGCCGGCCACGCCGAAGGCGGCAAGGACAGCCACCACAGTGGCCTCGGGCACAGCCACCCGCCGACCGGTCCAGTCCTCGTAGTCGGTGGCGATGCCGAACCGCCCGGCGAGTTCGACGAGCGACGGGGGGTGGGTCATGTTGCACATCTTGCTTGGCGCAGCCACACCGTGACACGGTCAGGTCACCTGTGCGTCAATTTGTGGACGGGCCGAGTTTGCTACTCGTCGCTACGATGCCTGTGACAAACTTGAACCAATCCAGTAGGGCAGATGACAAATATTGGCGCTGTGGTACCCGTGACCGACGGCGCGGTTCGGGACGCCGCCGCCGGCCACATCCTCGCGTGGCGAGGTTGGCGGCGGTACCTTACCGTTATCGGTGTGAATAGCAACCACCGACCGTACCCAGGTGTTTCGACGGATCAGAGGGTGAACTTCGGTGCCAACTGAGGGCGGCGGTCAGCGCGGTTCGGGGTACGGCCTCGGGCTGTCGACACGGACCCAGGTAACCGGTTATCAATTCCTGGCCCGCCGGACCGCGATGGCGTTGACGCGCTGGCGGGTCCGCATGGAGATCGAACCCGGCCGCCGCCAGACGCTGGCTGTGGTGGCATCGGTGTCGGCGGGATTGGTGATTTGCCTGGGCGCTCTGCTCTGGTCGTTCATCAACCCGTCCGGCCAGCTGAGCGAGTCGCCGATCATCGCCGACCGCGACTCGGGTGCGTTGTACGTGCGGGTCGGCGACACCTTGTATCCGGCCCTGAATCTGGCGTCGGCGCGGCTGATCACCGGCCGGGCGGACAATCCACACAAGGTTCGGTCGAGTCAGATCGCCGAGCAACCACACGGGCCGATGGTCGGTATCCCGGGCGCACCCAGCGACATTTCGCCGACCGGCCCGGAGTCGTCGTCGTGGCTGGTGTGCGACGCGGTGACGTCCAGGTCGGGCGCGGGGGCGCCGTCTCCGGTGACGGTGACGGTGATCGACGGCACCCCGGACCTATCGGGACACCGGCGGGTAGTAAGCGGGTTGGACTCCGTGGTGCTGCGGTACGAGAACGACGCCTGGGTGATCCGGGAGGGGCGGCGATCACGTATCGATGCGGCGAACCGATCGGTGTTGCTGCCGCTGGGCCTGAGCCCGGAGCAGGTCACCCAGGCACGTCCGATGAGCCACGCGCTGTTTGACGCGTTGCCGGTGGGCCCCGAACTCTCGGTGCCAAAAGTGCCCAACGCCGGCAGTCCGGCCGATTTCCCCGGCGCGCCGGGGCCGGTGGGAACGGTGCTGGCGACGCCGCAAATCAGTGGGCCGCAACAGTATTCGGTGGTACTACCCGACGGCGTGCAAACCGTGACTGCGGTGGTGGCCCAGATCCTGCAGAACGCCGGCAACCCGGCCGGCACCGCGCCGGTGGTAGTGCGGCCCGCCGAGCTGGCGAAAATGCCGGTGGTCCATGGGTTGGACCTCTCGGCCTACCCCGACGGCCCGCTGAACGCGATCGACATCCGGGAGAACCCGGCGACCTGCTGGTGGTGGGAGAAGACCGCCGGTGAGGAGCGCGCCCGGGTCCAGGTGGTGTCCGGGCCGACGGTTCCGGTGGCTACCTCCGACGTCGACAAGGTGGTATCGCTGGTCAAGGCGGACAACTCCGGCCGCGAGGCCGACCGAGTGTACTTCGGCCCCAGCTTTGCCAACTTCGTCGAGGTCACGGGTAACGACCCGGGGTCGAAGACAACCGAATCCCTTTGGTGGCTTTCGCATTCGGGCGTGCGGTACGGCGTTGACGACACCCGCGATGCGCGCACGGCGCTGGGATTGACCTCGGCGCCGAGCCCGGCGCCGTGGGTGGCGCTACGGCTGCTGGCGCCGGGCCCGACACTCTCGAAGGCGGACGCGCTGGTGCGCCATGACACCCTCCCGACCGATATGAACCCTGCAGAGTTGGTGGTACCAAAGTGAAACGTGGCTTTGCTCGCCCAACACCGGAACGGGCGCCGGTAGTCAAGCCGGAGAACATCGTCTTACCGACACCGCTGAGCGTTCCGCCGCCGGAAGGCAAGCCCTGGTGGCTGGTCGTGGTCGGGGTGCTGGTGGTCGGCCTGTTGGTCGGCATGATCGCCATGACGGTCGCCAACGGATCGCGGATGTTTTTGGGCGCCGGCATGATCTTCCCGCTCTTCATGGTCGGCGGGGTCGGGATGATGATGTTCGGCGGCCGGTTCGGCGGCCAGCAGCAGATGAGCCGACCGAAACTGGACGCGATGCGCGCCCAGTTCATGCTGATGCTGGACATGCTCCGCGAAACCGCGCACGAATCGGCCGACTCCATGGACGCCAACTACCGCTGGTTTCACCCGGAGCCCACGACCTTGTCGGCCGCTGTGGGAACGCCCCGGATGTGGGAGCGTAAGCCCGACGGCAAGGACCTCAACTTCGGCGTCGTCCGCGTCGGGGTAGGTATGACGCGACCGGAGGTTACCTGGGGTGAGCCGCAGAACATGCCGACCGACATCGAATTGGAGCCGGTAACCGGTAAGGCACTACAAGAATTCGGGCGCTATCAAAGCGTCATCTACAACCTGCCGAAGATGGTGTCGCTGCTGGTCGAACCCTGGTACGCGCTGATCGGGGCCCGCGAACCGGTGCTGGGCTTGATGCGGGCGATCATTTGCCAGCTGGCGTTCTCCCACGGTCCCGATCATGTCCAGATGGTCGTCGTCACTTCCAACCCAGCGGAATGGGATTGGGTCAAATGGCTCCCGCACTTCGGGGATCCACGCCGCCACGACGCGGCCGGTAACGCACGTATGGTCTACGGCTCGGTGCGCGAGTTCGCTGCCGACCAAGGCGAGATGTTCGCCGGGCGCGGCTCGTTCACACCTCGACACGCCAGCTCCTCGGCGGAGACGCCGACACCTCACCACGTGATCGTCTGCGACATCGACGATCCGCAATGGGAATACGTGCTCAGCGCGGACGGCGTTGACGGAGTGACGTTCTTCGACCTGACCGGGTCTGCGCTGTGGACAGCTAATCCCGAACGAGTGCTGCAGTTCGACGGCACCGGGGTGATCGAGGCACTGCCCCGTGACCGCGATACCTGGATGGTGATCGACGACAGCAAGTGGTTCTTCGCGCTGGCCGACCAGGTCAGCGAAGCCGAGGCCGAGCAGTTTGCGCTGCAGATGGCGCATTGGCGGCTCGCCGAGGCATACGAGGAGATCGGCCAGCGAGTGGCGCATATCGGTGCGCGAGACATCCTGTCCTACTACGGGATTGAGGATCCGGCCTTGATCGACTTCAACGTGTTGTGGAACGGGCGCGGCGACTCGTCGCGGCGGTCGCGGCTCCGCATACCGTTCGCCAACCGAGCCGACAACGGCGAGCTGGTGTTCTTGGACATGAAGTCGCTGGACGAGGGCGGTGACGGGCCGCACGGCGTGATGTCCGGGACAACCGGGTCGGGTAAGTCGACTCTGGTGCGGACCGTGCTGGAGTCGCTGATGCTCGCGCATCCGCCCGAGGAGCTGCAGTTCGTGTTGGCCGACCTCAAGGGTGGGGCGGCAGTCAAGCCGTTCGCCGGGGTTCCGCACGTGTCGCGGATCATCACCGACCTCGAAGAAGACCAGGCGCTCATGGAGCGCTTCCTGGACGCGCTGTGGGGTGAGATCGCCCGGCGCAAGGCGGTGTGCGACAACACCGGTGTCGACGACGCCAAGGAATACAACGAGATGCGCAACCGCATGCGGGCCCGCGGCCAGGACATGCCGCCGCTGCCGATGCTGGTGGTGGTCATCGACGAGTTCTACGAATGGTTCCGGATCATGCCGACCGCGGTCGACGTCCTGGATTCGATCGGCCGCCAGGGTCGCGCCTACTGGATCCATCTGATGATGGCGTCGCAGACCATCGAGAGTCGAGCCGAAAAGCTCATGGAGAACATGGGTTACCGGTTGGTGCTGAAAGCCCGCACCGCGGGTGCCGCACAAGCGGCCGGGGTGCCGAACGCGGTGAACCTGCCCGCTCAGGCCGGGTTGGGCTATTTCCGTAAGAGCTTCGAGGAGATCGTCCGCTTCCAGGCGGAATTCCTGTGGCGCGAATACCGTCGCGGCGTCTCACTCGACGAGGACGGGCAGGCCCCGTTGGTGCATGCGGTCGATTACATTCGCCCGCAACTGTTTACCACTGACTTCACGCCCCTTGAGGTCAGCGCGAGCGGCCCGGGGCTCGCCATACCCGAAGTCGTGGACGGTGAGATGATCAGCGACACCAACGGCGAAGTTGAGACCATCGAAGACGAGGAAGAAAAAGAAGAAGAAAACGCCATCAGGACACCGAAAGTCGGCACGGTGATCATCGATCAGCTGCGCCGGATCGACTTCGAGCCCTACCGGTTGTGGCACCCGCCGCTGAACGAACCGGTGGCGATCGACCAGCTGGTGAACCGCTTCCTGGGCCGGCCGTGGCAGCAGAACTATGGTGCCGCACGGGATCTGGTGTTCCCGATGGGGATCGTCGACCGCCCGTACAAACACGACCAGCCGCCGTGGACTGTGAACACCTCCGGGGCGGGCGCCAACGTGTTGATCCTGGGCTCCGGCGGTTCGGGCAAGACAACGGCGCTGCAGACACTGATCTGCTCGGCCGCCTTGACCCATACTCCTGAACAGGTGCAGTTCTACTGCCTGGCCTACAGCGGTACGGCGTTGACGACGGTGGCCGGCTTGCCGCACGTCGGCGAGGTCGCCGGCCCCACCGACCCCTACGGTGTACGCCGCGCGGTCGCCGAACTGCTCGCGCTGGTGCGCGAGCGGAAACGCAGCTTCCTCGAGCACGAAATTGCCTCCATGGAGGTGTTCCGTCGGCGCAAGTTCGGTGGGGAGCCCGGCAGCGTGCCCGACGACGGGTACGGCGACGTCTACCTGGTGATCGACAACTACCGGGCGCTGGCCGAGGAGAACGAAATCCTCATCGAGCAGGTGAACCAGATCATCAACCAGGGCCCTTCATTCGGGGTGCACGTGATGGTGACCGCCGACCGGGAATCAGAGCTAAGGCCCCCGGTGCGCAGTGGTTTCGGCTCCCGAGTGGAGCTACGGCTGGCCGCGGTCGAGGATGCGAAGCTGGTGCGTTCCCGGTTCGCCAAGGACGTCCCGGTCAAGCCGGGCCGCGGCATGGTCGCGGTGAACTACGTGCGGCTGGACAGCGACCCGCAGTCCGGTCTGCACACGCTGGTGGGCAGGCCTGCGTTGGAGAGCACACCGCGTGGGGATTTCGCGTCCGACAGCGTGGCTGCGGCGGTCAGCCAGGTAGCGGCGGGCAGGGCCCGTCCGGTACGCCGGCTGCCGGCGCGGTACGACATCGAGCAGTTGCGGACAGTGGCTGCGGCTGATCACCGCCAGGGCGTCGGTGCAGGTGGAATCGCCTGGGCGATATCGGAATTGGATATGCAGCCGGTGTATCTCAATTTTGCCGAGAACGCGCACCTGATGGTGACCGGTCGGCGCGAGTGCGGGCGCACGACCACATTGGCCACGATCATGTCCGAAATCGGGCGGCTCTATGCCCCCGGCGCGAGCAGCGCGCCGCCGACGTCGCGTCCCTCCGCGCAGGTGTGGCTGGTCGACCCGCGGCGTCAGCTACTGACCACGCTGGGCTCCGATTACGTGGAGAAGTTCGCCTACAACCTCGATGGCGTTGCCGCGATGACGGACGAATTGGCGGCCGCGTTGGCCCGGCGCGAGCCGCCACCGGGTCTGTCGGCCGAAGAACTGTTGGCGCATTCGTGGTGGAGCGGACCGGAGATCTTCCTGATCATCGACGACATCCAGCAGCTGCCACCGGGCTTCGATTCGCCGCTGCACAAGGCCGCGCCGTGGGTGACCAGGGCCACCGACGTCGGCTTGCATGTGATCGTCACTCGCACCTTCGGCGGCTGGTCCTCGGCGGGCAGCGACCCGCTGCTGCGGTCCCTGCATCAGGCCAATACGCCACTCCTGGTGATGGACGCGGACCCCGACGAGGGCTTTATCCGCGGCAAGATGAAGGGCGGCCCGCTGCCCCGCGGCCGTGGCCTGCTCATGGCCGAGGACACCGGGGTGTTCGTTCAGGTGGCGGCCACCGACTTGCGCCGATAACTCCGGCGAACCGGGCGCCGCGGCCACACACAGCCAGCGCATAGTTGACACTTATTAGACGCCCACGCCACCTAGTTAACCTGGCTAAAGAGTCACTGATGCCGGGTCAGCTTGGAGGGCGCGATGGATTTCGGGGCGCTACCACCGGAGATTAACTCGGCCAGGATGTACGCCGGTCCGGGCGCGGGTTCCATCCTGGCTGCTGCCACCGCCTGGCACGAACTGGCCACCGAGCTGACTTCCGCGGCCAGTTCCTACCAATCGCTGGTCTCCGGTCTGACCAGCGGCTCATGGACCGGCCC
>NZ_JBOHHI010000170.1:0-25180 GCF_050700595.1 Mycobacterium sp. | reverse complement strand
CGTGCATGCTCTGCGCACGGGAGTGCCCGGACTGGTGCATCTACATCGACTCGCACAAGGAAACCGTGGCGCCGACAACCGAGGGCGGCCGGGAACGCAGCCGCCCGGTACTCGACCGGTTCGCCATCGACTTCGCGCTGTGCATGTACTGCGGCATCTGCGTCGAGGTCTGCCCGTTCGACGCGTTGTTCTGGTCGCCGGAGTTCGAGTATGCCGAGTTCGACATCCGTGACCTGACTCACGAGAAGGACCGGCTGCAGCAGTGGATGGCGACCGTGCCGCCGCCACCTGGTCACGACCCTGCCGCCGAGCCGCCCAAAGAAGTCAAGGCGGCGCTGCGGGCGAACGACGCGGAGCGGCGATGAGCGCGGTCGAGGTCGTTTTCGTCGCGCTCGGCGTGGTCACACTCGGCTCGGCGGTACTCGTCGTGGCCACCCGCCAGTTGGTGCACGCCGCGCTGTGGCTGGTTGTCACCCTGGGCTCGGTGGCGGGCTGCTACCTGGTGCTCACCGCGGAACTGGTCGCCTGGGTCCAGGTGCTGATCTACGTGGGCGGGGTGGTTGTGCTGCTGGTGTTCGGGATCATGCTCACCCGCGCGCCGATCGGGCGCTCCGGCGATCTGGACAGCGGCAACCGCGCCGTCGCGGCGGTGGTGGCGGTGGCCGCCGCGGCGATCCTGGTGACGGTGACCGTCAGCGGCTTCGCCACGGCGTACGTCGATCTCGGCGCGGGCGTTGGCACCGCAAACGTGCTGGGGGCGGCCATCTTCCGCACCTGGGTGCTGCCCTTCGAGGTGCTCTCTGTGCTGCTGCTCGCCTCGCTGATCGCGGCGATCGTGCTCTCCCGCGGGGGGAGCTAGCGATGCACGTCGTCTACCCCGCCGTGCTGGCCGCGCTGCTGTTCTCGGTCGGGGTGTACGGCGTGCTGGCCCGGCGCAACACCATCCTGGTGTTGATGTCGGTCGAGTTGATGATGGCCGCGGCCGGGATCAACCTGGTGGCCTTCGACAGGTGGCTGGGCGACGCGCTGCACGCCGGGCAGGTGATGACGCTGTTCGTCATCGTCATCGCGGCCGCTGAGGTCGGCGTCGGCCTGGCTATCGTGCTGCTGGTCTTCCGCAACCACAAGACGATCGCGCTGGACCGCCTGCGCGCGCTGTCGGAGACCGCACCGGAGCACACGCCGATGCCACGGCCGGAGCCGGCGCGGGTGGCGCCATGATAACCGCCACCGCGGCGGTGCCGCTGCTGCCGTTTCTCGCCGCGGTCGTCGGGATGCTCTTCGGCCGGCGCCTTCCCTTCGGCCCGGCAGGCGTCGCGATCGCCGGCACCGGCGCATCGGCGGTGCTGGCGCTCTTGGTGCTCTTCTGGGCCGACGGGGTCGTCGAAAGCGGGACGGTGCTCACCCCGACCGGCGGGCCGGACATCGTGCTCGGCACCCGGATCGACGAGACCTCCGCGGTGGTCGCGGTGATGGTCACGCTGGTCGCGCTGGCCATCCAGATCTACTCGGTCGGCTACCTGCGCGGCGATCCGCGCTACTGCAGCTATGCGGCGTTCATGTCGCTGTTCACCGCGGCGATGCTGCTGGTGGTGCTCTCCGCCGACCTGCTGGTGCTCTACGTCGGGTGGGAGGTGATGGGCATCTGCTCGTACTTCCTCATCGGCCACCACTGGGAGGAGCGGGCCAACTCGGCCGCCGCGGTCAAGGCCTTTCTGGTGACCCGCACCGGCGATCTCGGGATGTTGTTCGGGATCTTCACACTCGGCATGTCGGCTGGCTCGTTTCGCGTCACGGACCTACTGCTCGCCGTTCCGAGGCTGCCGAATCATCTGCTGACCGTGGGCACGTTGCTGATTGTCGTCGGCGTCGTCGGCAAGAGTGCGCAGTTTCCCTTGCACACCTGGCTTCCCGACGCAATGGCCGGCCCCGCGCCGGTCAGCGCGTTGATCCACGCGGCGACCATGGTGGCTGCCGGGATCGTGGTCATCGCCCGCCTCTATCCCGCCTTCCTGGCCGCACCTGCCACGATGGCGGTGCTCGGGCTGATCGCGGCGATCTCGATGCTTGGCTCGGCGCTCGCCGCACTCGCGCAGGACGACATCAAGCGGGTGCTCGCCTACTCCACGATCAGCCAGCTGGCGATCATGGTGGGCGCACTGGCGGTCGCCGCCGAGGAGGCCGCGATCTTCCACCTGCTCGCGCACGCGGCGTTCAAAGCGCTGCTGTTCCTCTGCGCAGGCGCGGTGATCATCGCGGCGGGCAGCAACCTGCTTTCCGCGATGGGCGGCCTGCGGCGCGGGATGCCGGTGACCTTCGCGACGATGACGATCGGGTTCGCCGCGCTCGCCGGGCTGCCACCGACCAGCGGGTTCTTCAGCAAGGACGCGGTGATCGTCGCGGCGGGCCAGCGGGCGGGCATGGTCGCCGCGGTGTTGTACGTGGCGCTGCTGGCGACGGTCCTGGTCACTGCGGCCTACGCGACGCGTGCCTGGCTTGGCGCGTTCTTCGGCCCGACACGCGGAAAGGCCCGTGAGGTGCCGCTGACGATGCGCGTCCCGTTGATCGCGCTGGCGATTCCCGCGCTCGGCCTCGGCTTCACCGGCGGGACGCACGTCGACCTGCCGGCCGCAGCGCTGTCCGTGGGGCTTGGCGGCGCCGGCGCGCTGCTGGCGTACGTCATCTGGCGGCGCGAACCGGCAGCGGATCCGGCCCGCGCGCTCGGCGCGCTGCGCAGCGCGTTCGGCCGAGCCTTCTATGTTGACGAGGCATATGCGGCAGCGGTCATCCGCCCGACCGTCCGGCTCGCGCAATGGATACGGGGTGTCGACGACGACGTCGTGGACGCCGCGGTGGTAGGCACCGGGCGCGGCGCGACGCGGCTCGCCGGCCTGCTGCGGCTGACCCAAACCGGCAATACGCAGGGCTACGCGACCGGGGTGCTCGCCGGCGTCGTGGGAATCGCGGTCGCGATGGCGGTGCTGTCGTGAACCGCGCCGGCGACGAAACAAATTGCCGCGATGAGGTGGGGGCACCTCCCGCTTGCGGGGGAGAGCGGCGCACATGAACACGGCCACCGTGCTGCTGGTCGCCCTGCCGCTGGCCGGATGCCTCGCGGTGCTCGCGTTGCCCGCGCGGTGGGCGGTGCGCGCCGGGATCGTGGTCACCGGGCTGGTCCTGCTCGACGCCGGCGCCATGACCGCCGTGTTCGACTACGGCGCCGCCGGCCGGATACAGCTGGCGGTGAACTGGCCCTGGCTACCGGCCATCGACCTGCGTTTTCACCTCGGCGTCGACGGGGTGTCGCTGCCGCTGGTGGTGTTGACCGCGCTGCTCACCCTGCTCTGCCTGATCTACGACCCGCGACCGGCGCGGCCGCGGCAGCTGGCGGCGTTGTTGCTGCTGCTGGAGGCCGGGATGCTCGGCACGTTCGTCGCGCTGGACCTGCTGCTGTTCTTTGTGGCGTTCGAGACGGTGCTGATCCCCATGTACGTCGTGATCGCCGGATGGGGCGGGCCGGGCCGGCGGGCGGCGGCGAACAAGTTCATCCTCTACACCCTGCTCGGTTCTAGTGTGCTGCTGGTCGGGCTGCTTCTGATTTATGCGCAGACCAGCACACTGGACATGGTCGCCCTGGCCGAAGGCCGCGGCGCAGGGCTCACCCGGGCGGCGCAGATCGTCGCGTTCGTCGCGGTGGGGGGCGGGTTGGCGGTGAAAGTGCCGATGTGGCCGCTGCACACCTGGCTTCCCGACGCGCACACCGAGGCGCCGACCGTTGGCTCAGTGCTGCTGGCCGGGGTGTTGCTGAAGATGGGCAGCTACGGCCTGATCCGGATCGCGGTGCCGGTGCTGCCCGACGGCGCGGCTGCGGTGGCGCCGTTTCTCGGCGCATTCGCCGTCGTCGGGATCGTTTATGCCGCGCTGGCTTGCCTCGCGCAGCGCGACATCAAGCGACTGGTGGCGTTCTCCAGCGTCGGGCACATGGGTTTCGTGCTGCTCGGCATCGCGACGCTGACCCCGGTCGGGATCAACGCGGCGCTGTTCGCCAATGTTGCGCACGGCTTGATCACCGGATTGCTGTTCTTCCTCGTGGGCGGGGTCAAGCGGCGCTACGGCACGGCCGACATCGAACGCATCGGCGGCGGGATGCTGACCACCGCGCCGCGCCTCGCGTCTTTGCTGACGGTGGCCGTGTTGGCCAGCTTCGGGCTGCCGGGGCTGGCCGGGTTCTGGGGGGAGATGCTCGCGCTGCTCGGCGCCTTCCAGCCGGCGCCTGACCTCTCGCGTGGCCTGTTCCTGGTGTTCATGGGGGTGGGCGGGATCGGCGCGGTGCTCACCGCCGTGTACTTCCTGCACATGCTCAGCCGCACCACCCACGGACTGGTGCCGGGCGCGTGGCGCGCGACGGGTTCGATGCGCGACGTCACGGCCGCCGAGTACGTCGCGTGGGCGCCGCTGGTGGTTGCGATTTTCGTGGTCGGGCTTTGGCCCGGTCTGCTGCTCGGGGTGACTAACCCCGCGGCGCTGGCGCTGGTTGGCGGTGGGTGAGCCGTGCAGGTCGTGCAGAGCATCGATTACTTGGCCATCGCGCCGCCGCTGATCGTTGCGTTGACCGCGCTCGCGGTGCTGGTCGCCGATACGTTCGTGCAAGTGTGGCGGCGCCAGCTGCTGGACGCGGTGGCGCTGGGCGGGGTGATGGCCGGGCTCGCTGCGGCCGCGGCGTTGGCCTTAGGCGGCGGGCGCCGCACGTTCTGTCTGCCGCCGGGCCTGGCGGGCAGCGGGCCGGTGTCGTGCTCGTACGTGGTCGACGAGTTCACCCTGCTGTTGCAGATGGTGGTGCTCGTCGCGGCCGTCGTGGTGCTACTCATGGCCTCCACCGAGATCCGGGCAACCGCGTTGCCCGTCGGCGAGTTCCACTTCCTGGTGCTGGCCTCGCTGGCCGGGGCGCTGACCCTGGTGGCGTCGCGTGACCTGGTGACGTTGGTGGTAGCGCTGGAAGTCGTGTCGCTGCCGGTGTTCGCGCTGGCCGCGTTGCGGCGCTACGACGGGCGATCGAGCGAGGCGGGGCTGAAGATGTTCCTGATCTCGGTCATCTCCACGGCGGTGATGCTGTTTGGAATCAGCCTGGTATACGGGGTGAGCGGCGCGATGCACCTCGACCGGATCGCGCTGGCGCTGGCCGCGCCGGGTCGAGCCGCGCCGGTGGCGGCGGTGGGCATGGGGATGGTGCTGGTGGGTTTCGGCTTCAAGGTGTCGGCGGTGCCGTTTCACTTCTGGGCGCCGGACACCTATTTCGGGGCGCCGCTGTCGGTGGCGGCGTACCTGTCGGTGGTGTCCAAGGCCTCCGGAATAGCCGGATTCGTGCTGGTGCTGGTGATCGGATTCCGGCCGTACGCCGCGGTGTGGGGCCCGATTGTGGCGGGGCTGGCCGCGGTGACGATGACGGTGGGGAACCTGATCGCGCTTCGGCAGCGGCACGCGGTGCGGCTGCTGGCGTGGTCTTCGATCGCGCAGGCCGGGTACATCCTTGCCCCGCTCGGTGCGATGGCGGGCGCGGTCGGTGGTGACGCGTTTGCGGTGGTGGCCGGCGCGGCTATCGCCTATCTCGCCATCTACGTGGTGATGAACGTCGGCACGTTCGCCGTGGTCGCGGTGGTGGCGCGGCACCGTCCTGCCGGAGAGCTCGCGGACTATGACGGGTTCGCGCGCACCAACCCGATCTGCGCGGTGGTTCTGGCGTTCTTCCTTGCCTGCCTCGCCGGGCTGCCGCCGGGATTGGCCGGGTTGTTCGCCAAGATCATCGTGTTTCGGGCGGCGATCACCGGCGCGGCCGGGTGGCTCGCGGTGCTGATCGCGATCAACACGGTGATCGGGTTGTACTACTACCTGGCCTGGGCAGCGCGGATGTTCTCCGTGCCGGCCGAACCGGCGGTCAGGGCCGCGCCGGTGCCCCGAACCATCGGAATAGGCATCGCGATCGCCGCGGCCGCAACAATCGTGCTGTCTGTGACGCCGGACCTGCTGCTACACGTCAGCCCGATCACCATCGCCGGGCTGCACTGAGCTGGCACCGACCGGTATCCCAACCCGGCAGGCTCCTTGGTTTGGTATGTCAACCACAACGACCAAGGTCGACTCCGCAGTTCACGACCGGCTGGCTTTCATCGCTCGAGCGCGAGGCATGACCATGGGCATGTTTCAGGCACCGAATCGCTTCGATTCGTGGCCGAGCAGCGCTGGTCCGAGATCGAGGCGGCCCGCGAACAGTACGTTGCGTGACGACACGGTAACCGCAGGTGAGCGGGATACGACCGCCGCGCGGCAGTGGCGGATTACAACCAGTCGGCGTGGCCAACTCTGGTCCGTGGTGCTGGATCCAACAGTCCCCCAACGAACAGCGTGGCCCGGCCATGCGTCGTCGTCTCGGCCGACCGGTTCAACCGGTTACCGATTCGGCAGGCCATCGTCGTTCCGTTGACCATGGGTGAACATGGGTTTCCACACCACATTTCGGTCACCGAGGACGGCGGGCGCGGCCGGGCGAGCTGGGCCATGTGCGAGGCGGTGCGAGCCGTCACGACATAGCGGTTCGGCACCAGACTATTACCGCCAGCAACGAAACCCTCCGTCAGATCGCCGAGCAGCTGGCCCTCTGGAGCGCCTTTGACGACTGACGTGGGAAAACCCGGCACAACTGTGCCTTAGTTGGGCGTCAAGTGGCCTCCCGGACGAGCGCGATCACCATCCGCCGGTGCCGAGCTGAGCTGATCAGCTCCGGCGGCCGAGGATGTAGGGCAGGCGCCCGCTGGTCGTAGCCGGGCTGGTGGGCGGGGCGGCGCTCTGCGCGTCGGTCCGTATCATGCCGGGTGCCTCGGTGATCGAACCGCTCGGCCGCAGGCGGAAGACGGACGACTCGCGGGCCCACCGCGCCGACTGCTGCTGGCCGTCTTCGGCGTTGAGCCGTTTGGCCTGCAACACGGGAACGACCTCCTCCCAGTGCCGGCTGCCCGGCTCGACCCGCGAGACATCGGCCCGCCAGGTGACGAGACGGGCGCCGCTGTCCTTGCTCGCCACGGTGACCATCGCATGGTCGGCGCCGTCGAGGCCCGGCAGGGCCTGCTCGAGCCCGCCCGCGACCAGGTATGCGGCACCGCCGTGCCAGATATGCCATGCGGCGCGCGGGCGGTCGGCGCCGGCTGGGGCGACCCAGATCAGACCAGCCTTGCTGGTCGCCTCCTCGACCAGACGTTTGCTGGCTTCGGTATCCATGTATCCATGTTGGCACGGATAGGCTGGGCGGGTGTGGCTTACCTGGCGGGTCGCAACCGGTCGCGCGCTCTACGGCGAGCGGGGCTTCTACCGGCGCGAGCGGCCCTCGGCGCACTTTCGCACCGCGGTGCATGCCTCCCCGCGTTATGCCGCCGCGTTCATGCGGCTGCTCGAGTCCGTCGACGCCGATCTCGGCCGACCGGCCCGGCTGGATCTGGTCGACGTCGGTGCCGGGCGGGCCGAGCTGCTGGCGCAAGTGATCGAGCTGGCCGGCGGCGACCTCGCCGATCGGCTGCACCCAGTAGCGGTCGAGTTCGCCGATCGCCCGGATGGACTCGACCCGCTGGTGTCCTGGCGTCGCGAGCTGCCCGATCGGATAACCGGCCTCGTCGTCGCCAGCGAGTGGCTGGACAATATTCCCGTAGACGTGGTCGAGCTTGCCGCCGACGGTGTGCGTCTGGTTCTGGTGGACCCGGCGACCGGAGCGCAACGTCTCGGCCGCCTGGTGGCATCGGCGGATCTTGCTTGGCTTGCGCGCTGGTGGCCGCTCGAGATGGTGGGCCATCGCGCCGAGGTGGGCAGACCACGCGACGCGGCGTGGGCCCGGGTCGTGCGGCGGCTGCGCGCCGGGATGGCAATAGCCGTCGACTACGTCCACTACCGCGATGGCCGCCCGCCAAACGGCAGCCTGTCCGGCTACCGCGGCGGCCGGGCGGTCGAGCCGGTGCCCGACGGCTCCTGCGACATCACCTCGCATGTCGCCATCGACGCCTGCGCGGCAGCGGGAACGGCCGCTGGGGCGACGGTGACGCTGTGCACTACCCAACGTGATGCGCTGCGCGCCCTCGGCGTGCGCGGACGACGTCCACCGGTGGAGATAGCCAGCATGCACCCCGTGCAGTACCGACAGCAGCTGGCGGCGGCCGCCGAAGCAGCGGAGCTGACCGAATCGGGCGGGCTCGGCGGATTCGGCTGGCTCGTTCAGACCACCGGCACGGTGCGGGCACCGGTGCTAACTTGCTCGAATGGAGGCGACGGTGCGGACGTTCTCTGAAGCCACGTCCGCCGGCACGGTACTGCTCGACTCCGGCACCGAGATGCCCTTCGACGCAGAAGCCTTCGACGCGGATCGGCTGCGTTTGCTGCGGTGTGGCCAACGGGTGCGCATCGTCATGGAGAAGGGTCGGATCGTCCATCTGACGCTGGCTGGCCTGCCGCCCACGTGCTAGCTCTCCTGCCCGCAGGCGGCCAGCACCAGCTCGCGCACCCGGGCGGCGTCGGCCTGGCCCTTGGTCGCCTTCATGACCGCCCCGACGATCGCGCCCGCCGCCTGGACTTTGCCGCCCCGAATCTTCTCCGCGATGTCGGGGTTAGCGGCCAGGGCTTGGTCGACCGCCGCCTGGATCAGCGAGTCGTCACGCACCACGGCAAGTCCGCGCGCGGTCATCACCTGTTCGGGTTCGCCCTCGCCGGCCAGCACGCCTTCCACGACCTGACGGGCGAGTTTGTTGGACAACTTGCCCTCGTCCACCAACGCCACCACCGCGGCGACCTGTCTCGGGGTAATCGGCAGCGCATCGAGGTCGACGCCGGCCTCGTTGGCCTTTTGCACCAGGAAGTTCCCCCACCAGGCGCGCGCCTTGTCACCGGAGGTGCCGTGTTCGACGGTTGCCGTGACCAGTTCGACCGCACCGGCGTTGACCAAATCCCGCATCACCTCATCAGAAATGCCCCACTCCTGCTGAATTTTCTTGCGGCGCAGCCACGGAAACTCCGGGATGGTGTTTCGTAACCGCTCCACCAACTCGGCACTGGGCGCGACCGGTTCCAGGTCTGGTTCGGGGAAATAGCGGTAGTCTTCGGCGGTTTCCTTGGTGCGGCCCGGGCTGGTGTGCCCGTCCTCGTCGAAGTGCCGAGTCTCCTGGTGGACCCGCCCGCCCGACGCCAGCACAGCGCCCTGGCGCTGCATTTCGTAACGGATGGCGACCTCGACGCTTCTCAGCGAATTGACGTTCTTGGTCTCGGTGCGGGTGCCGAACTCGGCCGCACCTATCTGCTTCAGCGACACGTTTGCGTCGCAGCGCATCGAGCCCTGGTCCATGCGCACATCGGACACACCCAGCGTGCGCAACAAGTCCCGCAAGGCTGTCACATAGGCCCGCGCGATCTGCGGCGCGCGCTGTCCGGTTCCCTCGATGGGCCTGGTGACGATCTCGATCAGCGGCACGCCGGACCGGTTGTAGTCGATCAGTGACGTCGTCGCGCCGTGGATCCGGCCGGTTTCGCTGCCCAGGTGGGTCAGCTTGCCGGTGTCCTCCTCCATATGTGCACGTTCGATGCCGACCCGCCGGGTGGTGCCGTCCTCCAGCGGCACGTCCAGATAGCCGTTCACGGCGATCGGCTCGTCGTACTGCGAGATCTGATAGTTCTTCGGCATGTCCGGGTAGAAGTAGTTCTTCCGGGCGAACCGGCACCACGGCACGATCTCGCAATTCAGGGCCAGCCCAATCCGAATCGCCGCCTCGACCGCGGCCTCGTTGAGCACCGGTAGTGACCCGGGCAGGCCCAGACACACCGGGCACACCTGGGTGTTCGGTTCGGCGCCGAAAGTGGTGGGGCAGCCGCAGAACATCTTGGTGGTGGTGGACAGCTCGACGTGCACCTCCAGGCCGAGCACCGGCTCGTAACGTGCGATGACGTCGTCGTAGGCGAGCAGCTCGGCCGCAGCAACCGTCATGGACCCGATCCTAATCGCGGGCCCGACTCCGGGCACTGCGTGATTAGCTGCGCTGCGCCGCGGCTGCGCTGCCGACATCCCGTCGGGGAAACATGTCGGCGAGCGCGGCGGCCATCTCGAGGTAGCGACGCCTGCTCTTCTTGTTCAACCACGGAAGGGTGATCTGCTTGCCCTCATGAACATGCCGATCGAACGGCAACATCACCACACGGTTGGCCGCGAACTGCTCCGATAGCCGCTGAAGTTCCTTTTTGACCAAGTCATTCGGCTTTTCTTGGACAGTGTGGTTGACCACCAGCACCGTCGAGTCAACCAGCCTCTGATAGCCGTTGTGCACCAACCACTCCAGTGTGGTTCGTGTCTTCCTGACCGAGTGGATGGAGGTGTCGGTGACCAAAACGAGTGCACGCGACTCGGATAAAACCGCCTCAGTGACGGCGGATTTGAGGTCTTTACCGCAATCCACCAGCGCTACCGAATAATGGTTGCACAGTAGCGAAAACGCCTTACTGACATCGCCGCGCTCGATTCGCCACTCACTCTGCGCATAGTCGGGAAGGCCAAGCACCTCTAGTCCCGACCCGTTTCGGTACGTGTGGGCCCGTACATCCAGGTACCGCGTGACCGATCGGTCAGCCAGCAGATCGACCATGTTCAGCGCATTGCGACGACCGTGCCGATCGGCGAGGTCGCCGGCGTCGACGTCCACCGCGATCACCCGGTCATCGCGAGCCTCCGCGAAGGTCGATCCGAGCGCCTCGACGACGGCGGTTTTGCCGACACCGCCCTTGAGGTTCAGCACGGCGATCGGAAATGCGCTGCCTACCGGCGCCCGGACCCGGTCCTGCAAGCCACGTTCGTAGGCCTGCTCTTTGCTGGGAGGGAGTTTGATTCCGGTCAGGCGTGCCAGCCGGGTGCGCCAACTATTTTTGGCCGGGACGTCAGTGTCCTGGTCATCGAGGCTGTCGACCGCGACCCCGCCGGGCGGACGACGGGGGGCCGGGGCTGGGGCTGGCGCGGGGGCTGGGGCCGGCGCGGTTGCGGTCGTCACCGGAACCGTCGCGCGGATGTCCGCTGGCGACGGCGGCCGATAGTCGCGCGCATCCCGGCGGGGCCATGGCACGGTGTTGGGTTCGGGCCGGGGACGCACCGGCTGACCTGGCGAGGATCGCTGCGGCGGTGGCGGACCTTGTCGCCCCACCGGTGGCATCGACTGTTGAACGACGCCGCGATCTGGGCCGCGGTTGTTCATATTTCCGACCGTATCACCGGTTCACGGCGCGCGAAAACCCAGCATACGTACGTAATTTCGTGAAAACTAGATGGCCCGCGGGTAAACGCCAAACGGCATTCACGTAATCATCGGGGTGCCGGGCTCATCCGAAGAAGGCGGCAGCGTCGTCGTAGCGGCTCTGCGGCACCAGCTTGAGCTGGCGCACCGCGTCGGCCAACGGCACCCGGCCGATGTCCTGGCCGCGCAGCGACACCATCTGGCCGTATTCGCCGGCGTGCGCGGCGTCCGCGGCGTTCACCCCGAACCGGGTGGCCAGCACCCGGTCGTAGGCAGTCGGAGTGCCGCCACGCTGCACGTGACCCAACACGGTCACCCGGACATCCTTGTTGATCCGCTTTTCCACCTCGACCGCGAGCTGCGCGGCGACCCCGGTGAATCGTTCATGACCGAACTCGTCGAGACCACCTTCGGCCAGCGTCATCGAGCCCGCGACCGGTTTGGCGCCCTCGGCGACCACGCAGATGAAGTGTGCGTCGCCACGCTGGAAACGCCATTTGACCAGCCGGCACACCTCTTCGACATCGAAGGGCTGTTCGGGAATCAGCGTCATGTGGGCGCCGGATGCCAGCCCGGCGTTCAGTGCGATCCAGCCGGCGTGCCGGCCCATTACCTCCACCAACATCACCCGCTGGTGCGATTCGGCGGTGCTGTGCAGGCGGTCGATGGCCTCGGTGGCCACAGTCAACGCGGTGTCGTGGCCGAAAGTAACGTCGGTGCAATCGATGTCGTTGTCGATGGTCTTCGGCACACCGACCACGGGAACATTCTCTTCGGAAAGCCAGTGCGCGGCGGTCAGGGTGCCCTCGCCGCCGATCGGGATGAGCACGTCGATGCCGTTCTCGTCCAACGTCTGCATGATCTGGTCGAGGCCGGCCCGCAGCTTGTCGGGATGCACCCGGGCGGTGCCCAGCATCGTTCCGCCTTTGGCCAGCAATCGGTCATTGCGGTCGTCGTTGCGCAGTTGGATACGCCGATTCTCCAGCAATCCGCGCCAACCGTCCTGGAAGCCGACCACCGACGAGCCGTACCGGCCATCACATGTGCGCACCACCGCACGGATGACGGCATTGAGCCCGGGACAGTCGCCACCTCCGGTGAGAACTCCGATCCGCATACCCCTATCTTGCCGGTGCGGACGCCCCATTTGTGCCAGCAGACGCAAAAGCACCCAAAACACGTCGTTCGAGGGCGCCTTTGTGTCTTCTCGCGCCTAGATCGCGCTCGGCAACGGCCCGCGGGCGGTCTCATAAGCGGCCCCTACCCGGTAGAGCCGGTCGTCGGCCAGCGCCGGCGCCATGATTTGCAGGCCCACCGGCAGGTTGTCGTCCGGCGACAACCCCGACGGCACCGACATCCCGCAGTGCCCGGCCAGGTTCAGCGGCAGCGTGCACAGGTCGAACAGGTACATCGCCAACGGATCGTCAACCTTCTCGCCGAGCCCGAACGCGGTGGTCGGCGTCGCGGGCGACACCAGCACGTCGATAGTCCGGTATGCCTGGTCAAGATCGCGCGCGATCAGCGTGCGCACCTTCTGCGCCTGGTTGTAGTAGGCGTTGTAATAGCCCGCCGACAACGCGTAGGTGCCGATCATGATGCGCCGCTTGACCTCCGGGCCGAACCCGGCCGCGCGAGTCAGCGCCATCACCTCCTCGGCGCTGTGCGTGCCGTCGTCGCCGACGCGGAGCCCATAGCGCATCGCGTCGAATCGGGCCAGATTGCTCGACACCTCCGACGGCAGGATCAGGTAGTAAGCAGCCAGCGCGTAATCGAAATGGGGGCAATCGACTTCGCTCACCTCGGCGCCGAGCGCGGTCAACTGCTCGACGGCATCCTGAAACGACGCCAGCACACCGGGCTGATAACCCTCGCCGCGGAGTTGGCGAACCACGCCGATGCGCACGCCGCGCAGATCACCGTCCGCGCCCGCCCGGGCGGCACCGACCACGTCGGGCACCGGGGCGTCGATGGATGTCGAGTCGCGACCGTCATGTCCGGCGATCACCTGATGCAGCAGCGCGGTGTCGAGGGTGCTGCGCGCACACGGGCCACCCTGATCCAGCGACGACGCGCACGCCACCAGGCCGTAACGCGACACCGTGCCGTAGGTGGGCTTGACGCCGACGGTCGCGGTCAGCGCGGCGGGCTGGCGGATAGAGCCGCCGGTGTCGGTTCCGACGCCCAGCGGCGCCTGGAACGCGGCCAGCGCCGCCGCGGTCCCGCCGCCCGAGCCACCCGGGACCCGCTCGACGTCCCACGGATTGCGGGTCGGGCCGTAGGCGGAGTTCTCCGTCGACGAGCCCATCGCGAACTCGTCCATGTTGGTCTTGCCCAAAATGGGGATACCGGCCGCCCGCAACCGCGCGGTGACGGTGGCGTCATAGGGCGAACGCCAGCCCGCAAGGATCTTGGATCCGCAGGTGGTCGGCATGTCGACGGTGGTGAACACATCCTTGAGCGCCAAGGGCACTCCGGCCAGCGCCGACGGCAGCTGCCGTCCGGCAGCCACGGATTTGTCGACCGCGGCTGCGGATGCCAACGCTTTATCGGCCGCAACGTGCAAGAACGCGCCGTACCGGTCGTCGGTGGCCTCGATCTGCTCCAGGCAGGCCCGGGTGATCTCGGTCGACGACAACTCCCGTGCGGCGATCTTGGCCGCCAGCGTCGCGGCGTCCAGCCGGATGATGTCGGTCACTGCTCTTCCCCGAGAATCTGCGGGACGGCGAAGCGGCCGTCGACGGCTTCGGGCGCCCCGGCGAGCGCCTCCTGCTGCGTCAGACATGCCATTTGCTCGTCGGCACGGGTGACGTTGACGTCCTTGAGCGGGTTATCGGTCGCTTCGACGCCGGTGACGTCGACGGCCTGGATCTGGCTGACGTGGGTCAGGATCGCGTCGAGTTGCCCGGCGAAGCTGTCCAGTTCGGCGCCGGTCAGCGCGAGCCGGGCCAGCCGGGCCAGGTGGGCCACCTCGTCACGGGAGATCTGGGACACGAGGCAAAAGCCTAACCGCCCGGCCCTGTGCGACAGTGTTGCGCGTGCCTTCCTATCTGCTGCGCGTGCAGTTGGCCGACCGGCCGGGCAGCCTGGGCTCGCTGGCCGTGGCGCTCGGTTCGACGGGCGCCGACATCCTGTCGCTCGACGTGGTCGAGCGTGGGGCCGGGTATGCGATCGATGACTTGGTGATCGAACTCCCGGCGGGGGCGATGCCGGACACACTGATCACCGCGGCCGAGGCGCTGCGTGGGGTGCGGGTGGAGAGTCTGCGGCCGCACATCGGGCTGCTGGAAGCGCACCGCGAACTCGAGTTGATCGACCACATCGCCGCGGCCCGCGGCACGAGGGCACGGCTACAGGCGCTCGCCGACGAGGCGCCCCGGGTGCTGCGGGTGGGCTGGTGCACGGTACTGAGCAAAACGGACGCCGGAATTCGCCGCGTCGTCGGTAGCGCGGGCGCCCCGGAAACCACACTGGATTCGGCACCGTGGATGCCGGTCGAGCGGCCCGCCGCCCTGGACGGCGGCGCCGACTGGGTGCCGCGGCTGTGGCGCGACATGGACACCACCCTGGTCGCCGCGCCGCTGGGTAATCCGCACACCGCGGTAGTGCTCGGCCGGCCCGGCGGTCCGGCTTTTCGGCCCGCAGAGGTGGCGCGACTGGGCTACCTGGCCGGGATCGTGGCGACCCTGCTGCACTGATTTATCCATCGGACCCGTTCGACTTGGCATTCGCGCGCTCCCGGGCAACCCGGGCTGCGGGCGAGTGTGCCAGGTAGTCCAGCGCCATCTGGGTGGATGCCTCGGTGCTGGGGTGATGGCGGGGCCGCAGGTAGCGGATCGGCACCGTCACGATGAGTTTCCACGGTCCGGGCACCCGGTACTGCCGTGCAGCCCGAAACCAGTCTCTCCAGCGCGGTTTGGCGCCAATAGTCGGGTCGTGCACCATCAAATACCGCACACCCGCGAGCCAAAAGAAGATGAACTGCGCACTGGTCATCAGCATCGAAAACGCCCGCAGTGGGTAGTTCCCGCATAAGTTCTGATAAACGTCGAACACCAACGAACGGTGCTCGATTTCCTCGGCCCCGTGCCAGCGCAACAGGTCGAGCATGACCGGGTCAGCTCCGGCGTAGTCGAGACCGCGGTTTTGGATCACCCACTGCCCTAACACGGCGGTGAAGTGCTCCAGCGCCGCGACATCGGCGAGGCGGTAATACAGCGACCACCGCTGCAACACCCGCGGCCATCTCTCGCGCTGTTTACCGAGCATGGACAACCATTTCTGCAGCCGGTCGGTGTACGGGGTGGTGTCGATTCCCTGGTCCGCCAAATGGTCGAGGACCATCTGATGCGCCCAGGCATGCCAGGCTTCCTGCTGAATGAACGGTTTGATGGCCGCCTGCAGCTCTGGGTCGTCGACCATCGGCGCCGCCTCGTTGACGACCTCGATGAACCACCGCTCCCCCGCCGGCAGCAATAGATGCAGCACGTTGATCATGTGCGTGGCGAATGGGTCGTCCGGCACCCAGTGCAGCGGAGTGTTGGACCAATCGAAGCGAACCTTCCGGCGATAAACCGGGTATCCGTCGTGATGAGCTTCAAGGTCAGTCATCGGCCATACCCTCCAATTGCCCCGACCTGTCATCCAGGTTAGTACGGCCCTTCCGCCAGCAACCGCCGAAATCCGTCCTCGTCGAGAATCGGCACGCCGAGTTCGACGGCCTTGTCGTATTTCGATCCGGGTGAATCGCCGGCGACGACATAGGCGGTCTTTTTCGACACCGAGCCCGCGGCTTTGCCGCCGCGCGCCACGATGGCTTCCTTTGCGTCGTCGCGAGAGAAGCCGACCAGCGAGCCGGTGACGACGATGGTCAGACCCTCGAGGGTGCGGGGCACGCTGGCGTCGCGCTCGTCGGCCATCGACACCCCGGCCGCCCGCCACTTGTCGACGATGGCTCGATGCCAGTCGACGCTGAACCATTCGGTGACCGCGTCGGCGATCGTCGGGCCGACGCCCTCAACGGCGGCCAGTTGCTCGGTCGATGCCGACGCGATCGCGTCCAGGCTGCCGAACTCGGTGGCCAGCGCCCGGCCGGCCGTCGGCCCGACATGGCGGATCGACAACGCCACCAAAACCCGCCACAGCGGCTGTGTCTTGGCCTTCTCCAGGTTGGTCAGCAGCCGCTTGCCGTTGGCCGAGAGTGCGCCGCTTTTGGTGGTGAATAACTCGGTGCGCAGCAAGTCGGCCTCGGTGAGCGTGAAAAGGTCGCCCTCGTCGGCGATGACCTGTGCCTTCAGCAGCGCGATCGCGGCCTCGTAGCCCAGCCCCTCGATGTCGAAGGTGCCGCGGCCAGCGGCGTAGAACAACCGCTCCCGCAGCTGCGCCGGACAGGACCGCGAATTAGGACAGCGGATGTCAGCGTCACCCTCCTTGGCCGGTGCCAGCGGCGTGCCACACTCGGGACATGTTGTGGGCATGACGAATTCGCGTTCCGAACCGTCGCGCAGGTCCACAACCGGCCCCATGACTTCGGGAATCACATCACCGGCTTTACGGATCACCACGGTGTCGCCGATCAACACGCCCTTGCGCTTGACCTCCGAGGCGTTGTGCAGGGTGGCCAGCCCGACCGTCGAGCCCGCGACCTTGATCGGTGTCATGAACGCGAACGGCGTGACCCGTCCGGTGCGGCCCACGTTGACCCGGATGTCGAGTAGCTTGGTGTTCGCTTCCTGGGGTGGGTACTTGTACGCGACGGCCCAGCGCGGGGCTCGCGACGTGGCTCCCAGCCGGCGCTGCAGCGCGATGTCGTCGACCTTGATCACCACGCCGTCGACCTCGTGCTCGACGTCGAAGCGGTGCTCCCCCCAGTAGTCGATGCGCTCATGCACGCCGGCCACGCCGTTCACCCGGGTGGTGTGCTCGGACACCGGTAGTCCCCAGGCCTGCAGTGCCAGGTAGGCGTCATGCAACGTGGCCGGTCGAAATCCCTCGGTGTGCCCTACCCCGTGACAGATCATCCGCAACTTGCGCCGGGCCGTGACGGCGGGGTTTTTCTGCCGCAGCGACCCGGCCGCGCTGTTGCGCGGATTGGCGAACGGGGGCTTGCCGTCTTCGACCAGACCGGCGTTGAGCGCTGCGAAATCGGCGATCCAGAAGAACACCTCGCCGCGCACCTCCAACACGGTGGGCACCGGGAAGTCCGCACTGCCGCTGAGCCGTTCCGGCACGTCCTCGATCGTGCGGGCGTTCAGCGTCACGTCTTCGCCGGTGCGGCCATCGCCGCGGGTGGCGGCGCGCACCAACCGGCCGTCCCGGTAGATCAGATTCAACGCCACCCCGTCGATCTTGAGCTCGCACAGGTAGGCGGGGTCGTGGCCGACCTCGGCGCGGACGCGGGCCGTCCAGGCGTCGAACTCGTCGAGATTGAACACGTCGTCCAGACTGAGCATGCGTTCGAGGTGGTCAGCGGGAGCGAAGTCGGTGGCGAATCCCGCGCCGCCGACCAGCTGCGTCGGCGAATCCGGAGTACGCAGTTCGGGGTAGGCCTCCTCGAGCGCGTTCAGTTCGTTGAAAAGCCGGTCGAATTCCGCGTCGGAGATGATCGGCGCATCGCGCACGTAGTAAAGGAACTGGTGTTCCCGCACCTCGTCGGCAAGTGCCCGCCATTGCCGGCGCACGTCTGGTGAGGCCGGCTCGGCTTCTGGTGAGCTCACCTTCGCAGGCTATCGAAGAACGGCGACAATCCTGCCGGGTGCCGGATCAGATCGCGTCCGGGTCGTCGGCGAACGCCTCGGCGGCTTTTCGAGCCAGTTCGACGGCGGTGCGGGCCCACTCCGGCGTCGCCCCGGCCAGGCCGCAGGCCGGGGTGATACCGATCCGGTCACGCAGTGCCGACCGGGCGAAACCGAGCCGGTCGATCACCGCGACGGCGGCGGCGGCGACCTCTTCCACCGACGGCCGCCGCGCCGGAGCCCTCGCTGCGACCACGCCCAGCATGATTGTTCGGCCCGAGTCGACGAACTCGGCGATACCCTCCAGGTCGGCGGCCTGCAGCGTCGCACCATCCACCGATACCACGTGAATGCCGCTGCGCCCCAACATTTCCCATGGCAGTTGCACTGCACAACTGTGCACCGCCACCTCCGAACCGACAGCGGTCGCGCAGCTGTCAAGCAGTTCGATGGCCAGCGTCTCGTCGATCGGGTGCACCGGGGTCAGCGCGGTCACGCCGGCCAACCGCCCGGCCAGCGCCGCCGGCAGCGACGGCTCGTCGAACTGCACGACGACCGGCGTGTCGAGCCGGCGCGACACCGAGGCGCGGTGTGCGGCGACGCCTTCGGCCAGCGACGCGGCCAGATCCCGCACCGCGCCCAGGTCGGTGATAGCCCGGTGGCCATTGGCCAACTCCAACTCGGCGGCCAGTGTGACCGGCCCGGGCGCCTGCACCTTGACCGGGCGGCCGCCGCCGCGCAAGCCGGCGATCTCCCAGGCCTCCTCCAAGGCATCGAGGTCCTCGTCGAGCAGGCTGACCGCGCGACGCGTCACCGCCCCCGGGCGGGCGGCGATGCGGTAGCCCCGCGGCATCGTGTCGATCGCCACGTCGATCAGCAGTGCACCGGCACGCCCGATCATGTCGGCGCCCACTCCCCGGGCGGGCAGTTCGACGATGTGGGCCAGCGCACCGGCCAGTTCGCCGACCACTACCTCGGCTGCCCGCCGCGCCTCGGTGCCCGGCCACGATCCGGTGCCGCTGGCCGTTGCGAAAACACTCACCGGGCAACCGTACTGGCAGTGCGACTACCCTCGAGCGAAGGAAGGATCTTGCCGATGAGGTCGCGGTCGCTGCTGGCGTGTTGCGCAGCGCTGCTGGCGACGGCGTGCACCCGGATGGTGGATGGTAGCGCGGTGTTGCCCTTCGGCGCCGGTGCGCTGTCTGGCGTCGACGTCGACCGGGTCCTGCTCGACCAGACTCGGATGCGCGCGATCACCGGCGCCGACGATCGTTTGACCATCATTCCGTCGATGGACGGCAAGTCCCCGGTCGACATCGACACGTTCGCCGACACCGCACCGCCGCAGTGCCGGTTCGTCTACGCCGAGACGGCCACTTTCGGGCCCGATGTCGAATCGTTTCACAAGACCACGTTCCAGTACCCGCCGCGCGGCGGCCTGATCTCCGAGGGCGCCGCCGCCTATCGCGATGCCGGTACCGCCCGGCACGCCTTCGATGTCCTGGTGACCACCGTGGAGAGCTGTGCGACCAGTTCGGTCGGATCGCTGCTTATCGGCGACTGGTATGCCGATGCGGGGTCGCTGCACACCCGCCCCGGCGACTGCGGGCGGGACTACCGGGTCAAGTCGACAGTGCTGGTGGAGGTCACCTTCTGCGGCTTTCCGGAGTCGGTGTCCGACATGGTGCTCACGAACATCGCCGCCAACGTGCCGGGCTAACATCTGCGCGCCGAGAGGTCAGGACGTGCCGGCGATCGTCGCGCTGGCGACCACTTCGTCGCCGCCGGGATCCGCCCGATACAGCACCAGGGTCTGGCCGGGCGCCACACCACGCAGCGGCGCGCGCAACCGCACCGCAAGCTCGTCGTCCACCAATTCCGCGACGGCCTCGACGGCTTCGCCGTGCGCACGCACCTGGACCACGCACTCGATGCGGCCCGACGGTGCCGCACCCGCGGTGAAGACCGACGTGCGCCCGGTCAGCGCCCACACTTCCAGGTCGGCTGCCGAGCCGACGCGCACGGTGCCATGCCCGGCGTCGATCGCGGTCACGTAACGCGGCTCGCCGTCCGGTCCCGGGCCGGCGATGCCGAGCCCCTTGCGCTGGCCGATCGTGAAGCCGTGCACCCCGTCATGGGTGGCCAGCACCGTGCCGCGCTCGTCGACCACGGCGCCCCGGCGCACCCCGATGCGCTCCCCGAGGAACGCGCGGGTGTCCCCGGACGGGATGAAGCAGATGTCGTGGCTGTCCGGCTTCTCCGCCACCGCCAGGCCACGCCGGGCCGCCTCCGCCCGGATCTGCGGCTTGGGGGTGTCGCCGATCGGGAACGCGGCATGTCGCAGCTGATCGGCGGTCAGCACCGCCAGCACGTAGGACTGGTCCTTGTCCCGGTCGACCGCCCGGCGCAGCCGCCCGCCGGAGAGTCGAGCGTAATGGCCGGTAGCCACGGTGTCGAAACCCAATGCGAGCGCGCGGGCCGCCAACGCAGAGAACTTGATCCGCTCATTGCATCGCACGCACGGGTTGGGGGTTTCCCCACGCGCGTAGGACGACACGAAGTCGTCGATCACATCTTCTTTGAACTTATCGGCGAAATCCCAGACATAGAACGGGATTCCGAGGACATCGGCGACTCGCCGGGCGTCGCCGGCGTCTTCTTTGGAGCAGCAGCCCCGCGAACCGGTGCGCAGCGTGCCGGGCGCTTCGGATAGCGCCAGATGTACACCGACGACGTCATGCCCGGCGTCGACCATGCGGGCGGCGGCCACTGACGAATCGACGCCGCCGCTCATCGCGGCCAGCACCTTCATCGGGACACCCCCGTGGCGGCCAGCGCGGCCTGCCGGGCCCGGTCCACCGCGCCCGGCAATACCCGCAGTGCTGCATCGACATCGGCGTCAATGCTGGTGTGACCCAGTGACAGTCGCAGCGATCCGCGGGCGCCGGCGGCGTCGACGCCCATCGCGAGCAGCACGTGCGACGGCTGCGCCACACCGGCCGTGCAGGCCGAGCCGGTCGAGCATTCGATTCCGTTGGCGTCCAACAACATCAGCAGCGCATCGCCTTCGCAACCGGAGAAGGTGAAGTGTGCGTTGCCGGCTAGCCTGGGTTCCCGCGGTCCGTTAAGACGGGTGTCATCGATTTCGGTCAGCACGCCGTCGATCAGACGGTCGCGCAGGGCGCGAAGCCTGAGGCTGTTGGCCGCCAGCCCATCGACCGCGATCTGTACCGCCGCTGCCATCCCGACCGCACCCGCGACATCGGGTGTGCCGGACCGGATGTCGCGCTCCTGCCCACCGCCATGCGACAGCGACACACACGCGACATCGCGGCGCAGCAGCAAGGCGCCCACCCCCGGCGGGCCGCCGAACTTGTGTGCGGCCACGCTCATGGCGGACAGTCCGCTGGCAGCGAAACCGACCGGCAGCTGGCCCACCGCCTGAACGGCATCGCTGTGCATCGGAACGTCGAATTCGGCAGCGATCGCGGCGAGTTCGCCGATCGGCATGATCGTACCGACCTCGTTGTTGGCCCACATCACCGACACCAGCGCAATGTCGTCGTGACTTTCTAAAGCGTCGCGCAGCGCAGCCGGTGACACCGACCCGTCGGCGGCCGTGGGCAACCACGTCACTTCGGCGCCTTCGTGCTCGGTGAGCCAGTTGATCGCATCCAGCACCGCGTGGTGTTCGACGGCGGTGCTGACGATGCGCCGGCGTCGCGGCTGCGCGTCGCGGCGCGCCCAGTAGATGCCCTTGACGGCCAGGTTGTCGCTCTCGGTGCCGCCCGCGGTGAAGATCACCTCGGAGGGACGCGCATCCAGCTCGGCCGCGATCAGCTCGCGCGATTCCTCCATCCGGCGTCGTGCCGCACGGCCGGTGGTATGCAGCGACGAGGCGTTGCCGACGGTGCCCAACACAGCCGTCATCGCCTCGATGGCAGCGGGGTGCATCGGGGTGGTGGCGGCGTGATCGAGGTACACCATGACCCGCCCAGGATACCGACGCCTGCCAGACGGCCGAGCGAGCAGCCGTTGCCCGGGGTCGCAAATTAGTCCAGGATGCTGCCATGGGCGGTGACCTGCGATTCGACACCGAGGCGCTGCGCGCCAAATACGCACAGGAACGCAACCGCCGCCTGCGCCCTGACGGGATCTCCCAGTACGTGCAAGTCGCGGGCGCATTCGGCCGCTTCGGCGAGGATCCGTGGGCCGATCCGGAGTTCTCCCGCGACCCCGTCACCGACACGGTCGACGTCGCGATCGTCGGCGCCGGTTTCGGCGGACTGCTCATCGGAGCCCGGTGCAAAGAACTCGGGGTCGACGACGTGCGGCTGATCGACAAGGCCGCCGACGTGGGCGGTACCTGGTACTGGAATCGCTATCCCGGAATCGCCTGCGACGTTGAATCCTACGTCTACATGCCGTTGCTCGAAGAGCTCGGCGTCGTGCCAACCGAAAAGTATGCCAAAGGTACGGAAATCTTCGCGCACTGCCGCCGTATCGCGGAGCATTACGACCTGTACCGCAACGCATGCCTGCAAACCGAGGTGTACGAAATCCGCTGGGATGCAAGCTGTTCGCATTGGGTAATCTCCACACACCGCGGGGATGCGATCCGCGCCCGGTTCGTAGCCATGGCCAACGGATATCTGCAGAAGCCTAAACTGCCAGGAATTCCTGGTATTACGGCATTTCACGGGCATGCATTCCATACCAGCCGCTGGGATTACGACTACACCGGCCATGACCTTGCCGGTCTCGCCGACAAGCGCGTGGGCATCATCGGGACCGGTGCGACCGCTATCCAGTGCGTCCCCCGCCTGGCCGAATCGGTAGAGCAACTGTTCGTCTTTCAGCGCACACCGTCGACGGTCGACGTGCGGGCCAACCGGCTGACCGACCCGCAGTGGGCGGCGTCGCTGGAGCCGGGCTGGCAGCGACGCCGCATCGAGAACTTCCAGATTCTCACCGCGGGCGGTGCGGCCGAAGAGGACCTGGTCGACGACGCCTGGACCAGCCTGACCAAAAAGATGCCGATCGTGAACGAGGATGGGCCGAACGCGGCGGAACTGGCCGACTTCGCCAAAATGGAGGAGATCCGGGGCCGCGTCGACGCGATCGTGACCGACACCGCCATGGCCGAGGCGCTCAAGCCGTGGTACGGGTATTACTGCAAGCGGCCGTGTTTCCATGACGAGTTCTTGCAGGCTTTCAACCGCGACAACGTCACGCTGGTCGACACACATGGCCGCGGGGTCGAGCAGATCAGCGAGAGCGGCGTCGTGGTCGATGACGTCGAATACCCGTTGGACTGCTTGATTTTCGCGACCGGGTTCGAGGTCGGGACCGATTATCGTCAGCGCACCGGCTTCGAGGTCATCGGTCGCGACGGCCGCACCCTGACCGACAAGTGGGCCGATGGTGTGCGCACACTGCACGGCCTGCACGTCAATGGCTTTCCGAACTGTTTCATCGAAAGCATTGCTCAGTCCGGGTTTACCGTGAACTTCCCCTACCTCATCGACACCCAATCGCGCCACGTTGCCTGGGTGATTGCCTGGGCGTTACAGCACGGCGCTGCCGAGGTGGAAGCAACACCCGATGCGGAAGCTGCCTGGGTCGATCAAGTCTTGCAACGCTCCGGCGTAATCGCCGGACGGCGCGAGTCATGCACACCGGGCTACTACAACCGCGAAGGCCAGGCAAACGCCAGACTGAATCAGGACAGCTTTTTCTTCGGCAGGCCAACCGAATACGCCGAGATCCTCGATGCCTGGTGCGCTGCGGGCACACTCGACGGCCTCGACGTTCGAGATTCGACGCTGACCCGTTGATAGCCGACGGTCCGGCGTCAGCCTCGTCAGTGCGCTGCGAGCCAGTCTTCGAACCGGGTAGGAGCCAGCTTCGCGTCGTCACCGGTGACGAGGCTGGTCTCCCCGACCAGGGTGCCGAAGTAGGTGGCCGACGGATCGACGACGACGGGCGTGCTATCGCCGTTGTGTGCCACCACTAGATTCGCCAGGTCGGCGAAGCGCAGCTTGTCGGGCCCGCCGATGTTGACCACACCATTGACGGGTTCGGCCTGAGCGGCCCGCGCCACTTCCGCGGACACCTCGGCGGCGGCGATCGGCTGGATCGGCCCATCGGGTACCCGCACCTCGCCGTCGACCGTCAACGACGCCGTGATGCCTTGCGCAAACTCGTCGAACTGCGTGGCGCGCACGATCGTGTACAGCAGGCCGGACTCGGTGATGGTCCGCTCCTGGACCACCTTGGCGCGCATGTAACCGCTTTCGGGCAGGCCGTCGCAACCCACGATGGACAGCGCGACGTAGTGTCCGACGTTCGCCGACTTGGACGCATCCACCAGGTTTCTCGTCGCCGTGGTGAAAAACTCCATCACCGGGTCGTCGTCGTATGACGGCGAGTTGACGACGTCGATCAGCACGTCAGCACCGGAGAGCGCCTCCGCGAGGCCCTCGCCGCTGAGCACGTCGGCGCCCGAACTGCGCGAGGCAGCGACGGTTTGATGCCCGGCCTCGTTCAACACTGCGACCACGTTCTTACCGATCAGACCGGTGGCCCCCATCACGGTGATCTTCATTGTGCGAAGACCTTTCTCAAGTGGCCGACAACACGTCAGCCCTTGCGGGCCTTGACCGCCTCGGTCAGCTGCGGCGCCACGTTGAACAGGTCGCCGACGATGCCGTAGTCGGCGATCTCGAAGATCGGCGCCTCTTCGTCCTTGTTGATCGCGATGATGGTCTTCGAGGTCTGCATGCCGGCCCGGTGCTGGATCGCGCCGGAGATGCCCAGCGCGATGTAGAGCTGCGGCGACACCGTCTTACCGGTCTGGCCGACCTGGAACTGGCCCGGGTAGTAACCCGAGTCCACCGCGGCACGCGACGCACCGACCGCGGCACCCAGCGCGTCGGCCAGGGCCTCTATCACGCTGAAGTTCTCGGCGCTGCCCACGCCACGACCACCGGACACTACGATGGCGGCCTCGGTCAGCTCCGGGCGGTAGCCGGCCACCCCGGCCAGGCGGGCGCTTAACTATGAGCCCTTCTCGGCGAGGTAGGGTACCACGAACCTTACAAATTAGACCCCCCCCAAGGACCCATCGCCCAACCATAACCCCGCCCCCAC
>NZ_JBOHHI010000169.1:0-46596 GCF_050700595.1 Mycobacterium sp. | reverse complement strand
CACAGGTGCTCGCGGCTGACCACGCTGTCTTGATGGTCACCGAGCAAGGTCTGGATGGCCTTGGCGCGTTCGGCTACGTTCGTCGCGCCCGTCGCCGCCGCGGTGTAGCGGAGTCGCTTGGCGCTCTTGCGCGTCCGGTGCAGCGCCTCGTTACGGCTTTCTTCGGGGGATTGGACCGCGGCCTTGGCGGCCTTGCGCACGCGCTTGTAGGCGGCGTCGACGGTCGCCGGCGCCGATTCGACGCCGCCCTCGACCGGTGGCGGCTCGCACACCAGCGCGTCCAATGCGTCGAGCAACCGGAAGTATCGCCGCGATCTCAGTGCCATCAGGGATCGCTGCAGCCCGGTGCGATACCGCCCTCGCGCGCCACCGACCAGGCGTTTGGCGATCGGGCCGCGCACCAGTTCGGCCGGCAACCGGTCCAGCGCGCGCTGATAGCGCTCGGCCAGCACTTCGGCGTCGCGGGCGGTACCCAGTACCCGCGCCAACTCGCGGAGTTCGTCGAGGACCCACGTGTCGTCGGCCAGCCCGAACGTATCCGGGGCGACCCGTAACAGACTGCGGAGCTTGCGGCTGGTCACCCGCATCTGGTGGACCGCATCGTCGGCGTCGGCCCGCACCGCCCGATCCCATACCAGCAACTCGTCGATCTGCTCGGCCACCGCACAGCGAAGCGGGTCCGACGACGAGTCCGGCGCGGGCGCGGTCTCGTCGAGCAACCGCGCCAGTTTGGAGCCGTGCCGCGCCGGCGTGGCGCCGGCGTCGAGTAGCCGGTTGCTCAGCCGGTCGAACAGGTCGGTGTTCGCGATAGCGTCGGGACCGACAAGTTCGATTTCCCACTCCCGCCACCGTTGCATCTCCTCGGCGGGTTCAGCCAGGCATGCGGCAACCTCGTCATCGCAGAATTCGGCCAGTACCTCGCCGTTGTGCCCGCACAGCAGATGAACATCCCGGGTGGTGGAGATCTGCGCGACCGGCCGCAGCGGGCGATCGCGGACGATGGCCGACACCACGTCGCGCAACTCGTCGGGCACGGTGTCCCGGCTGGCGTCCGCCGCGCCCAACGGTGCCCGAACCTCGGTGCGGGCGTCGGGCCCGGCGGGCAACTTCAGGTGCCATCCGGCATCCTGGCCGCCGCTTCGGCGACGCAACGTGACTCGTTTGGCGGCCAGGACACGCGCAGGGGTATCGAAATAGACAGCGTGCAGGGCCAGCGGTGGCTGTTTTTCGATCCGGGTGATGGCCGCAAGTCCGGCAAATGACGGCGACAGCGTGGACTCGTCAACGTCGAATTTGCGCTCCACCTCCACATGCCGCGACGTGTTCGGAGTCTCGGCAGCCATCAACGCCTCCGTCGCCGCTATGGGGGATAGGCGTCCAGCGTGCCACACGCCGGTGAATGGAGCGCGAGAACCGCCTTTAGAAGCTGTGCTCGTCGGCGGGAAAAGCTCCGCTTGCCACTTCTTCTGCGTACTGCGTTGCAGCGCGGCGTAATTCACCGGCGACATCGCCGAACCGCTTGACGAAGCGGGCCGTCTTGCCGCTGGTGAGTCCGGCCATGTCCTGCCAGACCAGCACCTGGGCGTCGCAGTTGGGGCCCGCACCGATGCCGATGGTGGGAATGGTGAGCTTGCCGGTTATCTGGGTGGCCAACTCGGCCGGCACCATCTCCATCACCACCGAAAAGGCGCCCGCTTCGGCGACCGCGATCGCGTCGGCGATGGTCTGTTCGGCGGCGTCACCGCGGCCCTGCACCTTGAAGCCGCCGAGGCTGTTGACGCTTTGCGGGGTGAACCCGATGTGTGCCATCACCGGGATGCCGGCGGCGGTCAGGGTAGCGATCTGCTCGGTTACCCGCTCGCCGCCTTCCAGCTTGACAGCATGCGCGCCGCCCTCCTTCATGAACCGGGAGGCGCTGGCCAACGCGGCGGTAGGTCCGGCCTCGTAGCTACCGAACGGCAGATCGGCGACGACCAGGGCGTGTGGAGCGCCTCGTACCACTCCGCGGACCAGCGGGATCAGTTCGTCGATGCTGATGGGCACAGTGGTGTCGTAGCCATAGACGACGTTGGCGGCGGAGTCACCGACCAGCAGCACCGGAATGCCGGCGTCGTCGAAGACACGGGCGGTGGAGTAGTCGTAGGCCGTCAGCATGGCCCAGGTGTGGCCTTCGGCCTTCATCTTCTGCAGGTGATGGATGCGGGTCTTGGTCCGCGGTGGCGCACCTGGCCGGGAGGGGGAAGCGCCATAGACAGTCTGCTCAGACATCATGTCCCTAGTGATGGTCGGGTCGATCCTCGTGGCCCTGCCGGGTCCCCGGGTTCGTCTGACCCTGCCAGTCTGCCATCTGTGCCGGTGTGGATGCACGCGCAGACCAGTGGACTTTCTCACACCGGGACCTGGCCGGGCGATTCGGGCACCAGCGCGAGGT
Organism: Mycobacterium sp.; assembly: GCF_050700595.1. Lineage (GTDB taxonomy): Bacteria > Actinomycetota > Actinomycetes > Mycobacteriales > Mycobacteriaceae > Mycobacterium. The sequence goes on along the minus strand of NZ_JBOHHI010000169.1, from coordinate 44,165 downwards.
CCCGGACATACCATCTGCGCATGCAGCGGCTCAGTGGACTCGACGCCAGCTTTTTGTATTTGGAGACCCCGTCGCAGCCGTTGCATGTCTGTTCAATCTTGGACCTGGACACCTCGACGATGCCGGGCGGTTACACCTTCGACCGGTTGCGCGACGAGTTGGCGATCCGGATCAAAGCGATGCCGCAGTTTCGGGAGAAGCTGGCCGACACCCCACTCAACCTCGACCACCCGGTCTGGGTCGACGACGACAACTTCGACGTGAGCCGGCACCTGCACCGCATCGGGCTGCCGCCACCGGGCGGGCGGATGGAATTATCCGAGATCTGTGGCCACATCGCCGGACTGCCGCTGGATCGCAGCCGGCCGCTGTGGGAGATGTGGGTCATCGAGGGCGTCGCGGACACCGACGCCGCCTGCGGTGGCCGCCTGGCGGTGATGACCAAGGTGCATCACGCGTGCGTGGACGGTGTGACCGGAGCATCGTTGTTGTCGCAGCTGTGCAGCACCGAAGCCGAGGCGCCGCCGCCGGAGCCGGTCGACGGGGTCGGCGGCGCCAGCCAAGTCCAGATCGCAGTGAGCGGCTTGATGAAATTCGCGTCGCGGCCGCTGCATTTGGTCAACGTGGTGCCCAATACCGTCTCGTCGGTCGTCAAAACCCTGCAGCGTGCCCGCACCGGGCTCACGATGGCACGTCCGTTCGCCGCACCGCAGACCACGTTCAATGCCAGCATCACCGCCCACCGCAACATCGCTTACGCGCAACTGGATCTCGAGGACATCAAGAAGGTCAAGAACCACTTCGACGTCAAAGTCAACGATGTGGTGATGGCGCTGGTGTCCGGGGTCTTACGACAGTTCCTGCTCGAGCGCGCCGAGCTGCCGGCCGCGTCATTGGTGGCGATGGTTCCGGTATCGGTACATGGGAAGTCCGATCGGCCGGGGCGCAACCAGGTTTCTGGTATGTTCTCCCGGCTGGAAACCCAGATCAGTGACCCGGCGGAACGACTCAAAGCCATCGCCGATGCGAATTCTGTTGCCAAACAACACAGTTCGGCTATCAGCGCGACGCTGCTGCAGGATTGGTCACAGTTCGCCGCGCCGGCGGTGTTCAACATGGCGATGCGGGCATATGCCCGGACTCGACTGACCCGCAGCCGGCCGGTGCACAACCTGGTGATCTCCAATGTGCCCGGGCCGCAGATGCCGCTGTACTTTTTGGGCGGCGAGGTCAAGGCGATGTACCCGCTGGGGCCGATCTTCCACGGCTCAGGCCTGAACATCACCGTGATGTCGCTCAACCGCAAACTCGACGTCGGGCTGATCGCCTGCCCGGAGTTGATGCCCGACTTGTGGGAGTTGGCCGACGACTTCACCGTTGGCATGGAAGAACTGCTGCTCGCCGCCGGCTAGCGCAGCCCGGTCGAAGCCCATGGCAGCATAGGTGGGCATGGGCCTGCCTCGCCGCGACACAATCGCGCGCACGCTGCTGATTTGGACCGTGATCTCCGTGATCGTGCTCACGGTCGCAAGCTGCACCCGCGTCGTCGGTGGGCGGGCGGTGCTGGCCAGTCCGAAAATCGGTCAGCCGGTGGAGTGGGGACCGTGCCGGGTCATCGGTGGCGATGGCAAGGTGAAGCTCCCGGCCGGCGCGCAATGCGGCAAGATCGCCGTGCCGGTCGACTACGACCACCTCGGTGGGGACGCGGCGACACTGGCGATGATGCGGTTTCCGGCGACCGGACGCAAGATCGGCTCGTTGGTCATCAACCCGGGCGGCCCGGGTGAGTCCGGCATCGAGGCCGCGCTGTCCATCGTCGGTTCGCTGCCGCCGCGAGTGCGCGAGCGGTTCGACCTGGTCGGGTTCGACCCGCGCGGCGTGGGGTCGTCGCGGCCGGCGGTCTGGTGCAACTCTGATGCCGACAACGACCGGCTGCGCACCGAGCCGCAGGTCGACTACAGCCCGGCAGGGGTGGCGCATATCGAGGGCGAGACCAAGGCGTATGTCGGTCGCTGTGTCGACAAGATGGGTAAGAAGTTCCTGGCGAAGGTCGGCACCGTCAATGTCGCCCGAGATCTGGATGCGATCCGCGACGGGCTGGGCGACGACAAACTGACCTACCTCGGCTACTCGTACGGAACCCGGATCGGTTCCGCCTACGCCGAGGCCTACCCGGGGAACGTGCGGGCAATGATCCTCGATGGCGCCATCGACCCGAACGTCGATCCGATCGAGGCAGACCTGCGGCAAGCCAAGGGTTTTCAGGACGCGTTCAACGACTATGCGGCCGATTGCGCCAAGTCTGCCGAGTGCCCGCTGGGTACCGACCCGGCAAAATCCGTCGACGTCTACCACAGCCTGGTGGATCCGCTGGTCGACCCGCAGAACACGATGATCGGCAGGCCCGCCAAAACCAAAGATCCGCGCGGGCTCAGCTATAGCGACGCCATCGTCGGCACCATCATGGCGCTGTACTCACCGGCGCTGTGGCATCACCTGACCACCGGGCTGACCGAGCTGAAGATCGACCGCGGTGACACACTGCTGGCGCTGGCCGACATGTACATGCGCCGCGATTCGCACGGTCACTACACCAATGCCAGCGACGCCAGGGTGGCGGTGAATTGCGTTGATCAGCCGCCGGTCAAGGACCGCGCCAAGGTCATCGACGAGGACCGCCGCTCGCGCGAGATCGCGCCGTTCATGAGCTACGGGAAGTTCACCGGCGACGCCCCCCTGGGCACCTGCGCCTTCTGGCCGGTCCCGCCGACCAGTGAACCGCATACGATCTCGGCACCCGGCCTGCCACCCACCGTCGTGGTCTCGACCACCCACGATCCGGCGACCCCGTACAAAGCGGGTGTCGACCTTGCCAAACAGCTGCACGCCGGGCTGCTCACCTTCGACGGGACCCAACATACGGTGGTCTTTCAGGGCAACAGCTGTATCGACGACTATGCGACCGCCTATCTCATCAACGGCACCATGCCGCCGCAGGACGCGAAATGCTAAGACGCCGCAGCAGATAACGAGACCAAGGTGTGACCTTCTGGCGTCGCCATGGCGGTTGACCCGTGCGACGATTGACAGCCATGTGGCGCATGAGACGGCTGAGCTCAGCGCTGTTTTCATTCGTGCTGCTGGCGTCGGCGGCCGTCGTACCGGCACACGCCACCCCGGAATCCGACACCGGCCAGACACCGGGCTCGGCCGTCCCGCAACCGACTGCGGCACCGGCACTGACCTGGGGAAGCTGCAGCCGGTTCGTGGACGACACCAGCGATATTCCCACCGCCCAATGCAGCACCGTGCCGGTCCCGATCGACTACGACAACCCGGGCACCGGGCAAGCCCAGCTCGCGCTGATCCGGATTCCGGCGAGCGGTCCGCGGATCGGATCGCTGCTGGTCAATCCGGGTGGGCCCGGAGCGTCGGCGGTCGACACCGTCGCCGGGATGGCACCGGCGCTGGCGGATACTGAGATCACCCGGCACTTCGATCTGGTGGGGTTCGACCCCAGAGGGGTCGGCCATTCCACCCCGACAGTGCGTTGCCGCACCGACGCCGAGTTCGACGCCTGGCGGCGCGAACCGATGGTCGACTACAGCCCGGCCGGCGTAGCGCACATCGAGCAACTCAACCAGCAGCTGGCCTCCGAATGCGTCAATCGGATGGGGTCGGCATTCCTGGAAAACGTGGGCACTGCGTCCGTCGCGCGCGACATGGACGTGATCCGCCAGGCGCTCGGCGACGAACAGATCAACTACCTCGGCTTCAGCTATGGCACCGAACTGGGCACCGCCTACGTCGAGAGGTTCGCCGAACATGTGCGGGCCATGGTGCTCGATGGCGCCATCGACCCGACCGTCGGACCGATCGAGGAGAACATCAACCAGCAGGCCGCATTCCAGACGGCGTTCAACGACTACGCGGCGGATTGCGCCCGCTCGTCGGCCTGCCCCCTGGGCACCGACCCGACCAAATCGGTCAGCCGCTACCACGACCTGGTGGACCCGCTGGTCGAGGAGCCGGGTAAGACGGCGGACCCGCGCGGGCTGAGCTACGCCGACGCGACCACCGGGACCGTCAACGCGCTCTACACCCCGCAGTACTGGAAGTTCCTGACCAGCGGACTGCTCGGATTGCAGCGCGGCACCGACGCGGGGGATCTGCTGACGCTCGCCGACGACTACTACGAACGCGACGCGCACGGCCACTATGACAACTCCCAGGACGCCTTCAACGCGATCCGGTGTGTCGACGCACCGTCACCGACCGACTCGGCGTCCTGGGTGGACGCCGACCGGCGCATCCGTCAGGTAGCGCCCTTCGAGAGCTACGGGCAGTTCACCGGGTTCGCGCCGCGCGATCTGTGCGCGTTGTGGCCGGTGCCGGCCACCTCGTCGCCGCATCCGGCGGCGCCCGTGGCGCCGGGCAAGGTGGTCGTGGTGTCCACCACCCATGATCCCGCCACGCCGTATCAAGCCGGCGTGAACCTGGCCCGCGAACTCGGCGCGCCACTGATCACCTATGACGGCACTCAGCACACTGCGGTATTCAACGGTGATCGCTGTGTGGACACCGCGGTCGTACGCTATTTCGTCGATGGTGTGCCGCCGCCGGGCAACTTGCAGTGTTAGGGAGGCTTCCGTAACACAGAATTCACTGGCAGGGCATACTGTTCGAGGTATGGATCGACAGAAGGAATTCGTGCTGCGCACGCTGGAGGAACGGGATATCCGATTCGTCCGGCTGTGGTTTACCGACGTGCTCGGTTACCTCAAGTCGGTCGCGATCGCCCCGGCCGAACTCGAGGGCGCCTTCGAGGAAGGCATCGGCTTCGACGGATCCTCGATCGAGGGCTTCGCCCGGATCTCGGAGGCCGACACCGTAGCGCACCCCGACCCGTCGACTTTCCAGGTGCTGCCCTGGATCGGCAGCTCCGGACAGCACCACTCCGCGCGGATGTTCTGCGACATCACGATGCCGGACGGCTCACCATCGTGGGCCGACCCGCGGCACGTGCTGCGGCGCCAGCTGTCCAAAGCCAACGATCTCGGCTTCTCGTGCTACGTACATCCGGAGATCGAGTTCTTCCTGCTGCAGCCCGGGCCCTATGACGGGTCGGTGCCGGTTCCGCTCGATAATGCCGGCTATTTCGACCAGGCGGTGCACGACTCCGCGTCGAACTTCCGCCGCCGCGCCGTGGAGGCGCTGGAATTCATGGGCATTTCAGTGGAGTTCACCCACCATGAGGGCGGGCCCGGGCAGCAGGAGATCGACCTGCGGTTCGCTGACGCGCTGTTGATGGCCGACAACGTGATGACCTTCCGGTATGTCATCAAAGAGATCGCCCTGGAGGAGGGAGCGCGGGCGAGCTTCATGCCCAAGCCTTTTGGAGAGTACCCGGGCTCGGCGATGCACACTCACATGAGCTTGTTCGAGGGTGAGGTCAACGCGTTCCACAGCCCAGATGACCCGCTGCAGCTGTCCGATGTGGCCAAGTCCTTCATCGCCGGAATCCTGGAGCACGCCTGCGAAATCAGCGCAGTGACCAATCAATGGGTCAACTCCTACAAGCGGCTGGTGCACGGGGGCGAGGCGCCTACGGCGGCCTCATGGGGGGCAGCCAACCGGTCGGCGCTGGTGCGGATTCCGATGTACAGCCCACACAAGACCTCGTCGCGACGCGTCGAAATACGCAGCCCCGACTCGGCGTGCAACCCTTACCTGACGTTCGCGGTGCTGCTGGCCGCCGGGCTGCGCGGGGTGGAGAAGGGTTACGCGCTGGGCCCGCAGGCCGAAGATAACGTGTGGGACCTCACCCCCGAAGAGCGTGGCGCGATGGGCTATCGCGAGCTGCCGGCCAACCTGGACGGTGCGCTTCGCGCCATGGAGAACTCCGAGCTGGTCGCAGAGGCTTTGGGCGAGCACGTATTTGATTTCTTCCTGCGCAACAAGCGCCATGAGTGGGCGAACTACCGCAGCCACGTCACACCGTACGAGCTGAGGACTTACCTTTCGCTCTAACCGCTCTCGGTAGCCGCAGGATCTGCCGGCCCGATGCGCTACCGTCGTGATCGTGAGCCAACCCGCCACGCAACGCCCGAAGTTGCCCAGCGTCGGCCGGCTCGGACTGGTTGACCCGCGCGCGAGTGTCCACCTGGCACAGCTCGGCTGGGACACCGACGCGCACGTCGACCTGCTCTGGTCGCTGTCGCGGGCACCGGATGCCGACGCCGCGCTGAACGCGATGGTGCGGCTGGCCGAGGGGCTCGGCACCGGGTGGGACGAGCTGCACACCGCCCTGCTGATCGACCGCGGCCTGCGCGGGCGGCTGCTGGCGCTGCTCGGGTCCTCGCTGACCCTGGGCGATCACCTGGTCGCCCATCCGCAGTCATGGCATCGACTGGCCGGTGATGTGAACCTGCCGTCGGCCGAGCAGCTGCGCCGCGCGTTTACCGACTGCATCGACGAAACATCAAGTGCGCCAAGCGCAGAGCGGTTACACACGCTGTACCGGGACCAACTACTGGTGTTGGCCGCTCTCGATGTGGCACCGGCCGTCGAGGACGAACCGGTGCTGCCGTTCACCGCGGTCGGGGCGCACCTGGCCGACATCGCCGATGCCGCACTGGCTGCAGCGCTCGCTGTGGCTGAAAACACCGTGTGTGGCGGCGACACACCGCCCCGGCTGGCCGTCATCGCAATGGGCAAATGTGGTGCCCGTGAACTGAACTACGTCAGCGACGTCGACGTCATCTTCGTCGGCGAGCGCGCCGACGCGGTGACCACCCGGGTGGCCGGCGAGATGATGCGGCTGGCGTCGGAGGCCTTCTTCGAGGTGGACGCCGCACTGCGTCCGGAGGGCCGGCACGGCGAGCTGGCGCGCACCGTCGAGTCCCACACCGCCTACTACCAGCGCTGGGCCAAGACCTGGGAGTTTCAAGCGTTACTCAAGGCCCGGCCCGCCGCCGGCGACCCCGGGCTGGGCGAGCGATACATGGCCGCCCTGATGCCGATGGTGTGGACCGCCTGCGAACGCGAAGACTTCGTCGCCGAGGTCCAGGCGATGCGGCGGCGGGTAGTACAGCTGGTGCCGGCCGATGTCCGCGGTCGCGAGATCAAGCTCGGCAGCGGCGGGCTGCGCGACGTGGAGTTCGCAGTGCAGTTGCTGCAGCTGGTGCACGGCCGCAGCGACGAGTCGCTGCACGTGGCGTCGACCGTGGACGCGCTGACCGCGCTGGGCAGTGGCGGCTACGTCGGCCGCGACGACGCCGCGAACCTGACCGCCTCCTACGAGTTTCTTCGGCTGCTGGAACACCGGCTGCAGCTGCAACGGCTCAAGCGCACCCACATGCTGCCCGCGGTCGACGACGACGAGGCGATGCGGTGGCTGGCACGCGCGGCCCACATCGTGCCCGACGGACGTCACGACGCCGTCGGCGTGCTGCGCGACGAACTCAAGCGGCAGAACGTGCGGGTGTCCCGGCTGCACGCCAAGCTGTTCTACCAACCACTGCTGGAATCGATCGGGCCCGCGGGCCTGGAGTTCTCGCACGGCATGACGCCCGCCGCCGCCGAGCTTCAGTTGGGCGCGCTCGGCTACGACAGGCCGAAGAGCGCGCTGACCCACTTGAGCGCGTTGATCAACCAGAGCGGGCGTCGCGGGCGGGTGCAGGCGGTGCTGTTGCCCAAACTGCTGGACTGGTTGTCGGACACCCCCAATCCGGACGGCGGGCTGTTGGCCTACCGCCGGCTGTCCGAGGCAATGGCCGCGCAGCGGTGGTATCTGTCCACGCTGCGCGACAGCAGCGCGGTGGCCAAGCGGCTGATGCACGTGCTGGGCACCTCGGCGTACGTGCCCGACTTGCTGATGCGGGTGCCCGAGGTAATCCAGTCCTACGGCGACGGGCCGGCGGGCCCGAAGCTGCTCGACGTCGACCCCGACGCGGTGGCCGGCGCTTTGGTCGCATCGGCAAGCCGGCACGCCGATCCGATTCGGGGCATTGCCGCCGCGCGCAGCCTGCGCCGGCGCGAGCTGGCCCGGATCGCCTCCGCCGACCTGCTCGGCATGCTCGACGTCACCGACGTGTGCAAGGCGCTGACCTCGGTGTGGGTGGCGGTGCTGCAGGCTGCGCTGGACGCGGTGCTCCGGGCCAACCTGCCCGACTCGGGTTCGGCCCCGGCCAGCATTGCGGTGATCGGGATGGGCCGGCTGGGCGGCCGCGAACTGGGCTACGGGTCCGACGCCGACGTGATCTTCGTCTGCGAGCCGTCCGACGGCGTGGATGACTCGCAGGCGGTGCGCTGGTCGGGGTCGGTCGCCGAACAGCTGCGGACACTGCTGGGCACACCCAGCGTCGACCCACCGTTAGAGGTCGACACCAATCTGCGGCCGGAGGGCCGCAACGGGCCGCTGGTCCGGACGCTGGCCTCCTATACCGCCTATTACGAGCAGTGGGCGCAGCCCTGGGAGATCCAGGCACTGCTGCGTGCCCACGCGGTGGCCGGCGATTCGGACCTGGGTCAGCGGTACCTGGTGATGGCCGACAAGATTCGCTATCCCGCCGGCGGGTTGTCGACCGAGACGGCGCGCGAAATTCGGCGGATGAAGGCGCGTATCGACGCCGAGCGGCTGCCCCGCGGCGCCGACCCCAAAACCCACACCAAGCTGGGACGCGGCGGCCTGGCCGACATCGAATGGACCGTGCAACTGCTGCAACTGCAGCACGCGCACGCGATCGGCGCGCTGCACAACACCTCGACACTGGAAGCCCTGGACGCCATCTCCGCGGCCGAACTGATCGCCGCCGACGACGTGGAGTTGTTGCGGCAGGCCTGGCTGACGGCGACCCGTGCCCGTAACGCGCTGGTGCTGGTGCGCGGCAAGCCGACCGACCAGTTGCCCGGACCCGGGCGCCAGCTCAACGCGGTAGCCGTCGCCGCCGGGTGGAAGGGCGGTGACAGCGGCGAATTCCTGGACAACTATCTGCGCATCACGCGGCGGGCAAAGGCAGTGGTGCGCAAGGTGTTCGGCAGCTGAGAGCGCCCCGGCGCACCGCGCAGCGCGGCTCGATGTTAGTAAGGACGGGTGAACACGATCTACGAGGTCATGAGCGCCGAGGAGCACGACCGGTTGACGGCGCTGTACGGACCGCTGACCGACGCTATCCGCGAGCTCATCGACGCCACCATCCGGACCCGGGCCGACGCCGACGCCATCCGGGAGGCGCGCCGGGCGATCGAGGCGGTGACGCACACGTTGCGGCCGCGCCAACCCGACCAACCGCAAGGTATGCGCTTCGTCGTCGACGGCCGTCCGCTGGCCTGGGGGAACGCCGTGGTCGGCCTGCGTAATCCGATCTCGCCGCCGCTGACCATCCACCATGATGACGACGCGACGAGATGCTGGAGTGAGTTCAGTCTGGGTGTGGCTTACGAGGGGCCGCCGGGACTGGTGCACGGCGGTGTCTGCGCCCTCGTACTCGACCACATCCTGGGCGAAGCGGCCAGTGAAGGTCTGACCAAGCCGCTGTTCACCGGGACCATCAGCGTGAAATACCTGCGCGGCACCCCGCTGGGCAGGCTGCGCGCCGAAGCCGCGATCGAGCGCACCGAAGAGGTCAAAACGTTTGTCCGCGGGCACCTTTGCGACTCTGAGGGAATCACCGCCGAAGCGGAGGGCATCTTCGTTCGGCCGGCATGGGCGCGCGAAGCCGGATGAAGTTCTACATCAGCAGCGCCTACCTGAACACTCGCGAGATCGTCGAGGTCGCCAAAGCCGCCGACGAGCTCGGCTACGACGGGATCGGGATTCCGGACCACGTCGTCAATCTGGAAACGCTGAGCACCCCATACCCGTACACCAAAGACGGTCAGCGTCGGTGGCAGCCTTTCACCGAGTGGCCCGACCCGTGGGTGCTGGTCGGCGCGCTCGCGCAGGTCACCACCCGGCTGCGGTTCGTCACCACCGTCTACATCCCCGCCATGCGAAACCCCTATGCCGCGGCGAAAGCCATTGGCACCGCAGCCTATCTGGCCGACGGCCGAGTGGAGCTCGGCGTGGGTGTCGGCTGGTGCGCGGACGAGTTCGCCTTGATGGAACAGCGGTTCGATGATCGCGGCAAGCGCACCGACGAGATGCTCGAACTGCTGGCCGCGCTGTGGTCGCCGGGCTGGACCGAGTTCGACGGCGGGTTCTACCAAACGCCCCGGCTGGAGATGCAGCCCACGCCGCCGCGGGTACCGGTCTATGTGGGCGGGCTCAGCGGGACCGCGTTGCGCCGCGCCGCCGGCCACGACGGCTGGATCGGTGACCTGATCAACACCGACCGGGCGATCGAGGCGGCTACCCGACTGTGTGAGTTACGGGCCGAAAAGGGTTTGTCGATGCGGGATTTCACCATTCTGACGCCCCTTACCGATGCGTTCACGATCGCCGACTATCAGCGGGCCGCGGATGCCGGTATCACCGGCATCCTGACCATGCCGTGGATGTTCTACGCCGGGCCGGACGCCACGCTCGCCGAGAAGGTGGATGGCATGCGCCGGTTTCGCAAGGACTTGGCGCTCGACGAGTGATGTCATGCGGACGTCGCCTACCATCAGCTCATGCGCGGCGCCAAGATCCTGATCACCGGTCCCACCGGCCAGGTCGCCACTCCGGTCGCCCGGGCGATGGCGGCCGACAACGAGGTGTGGGGTATCGCCCGATTCACCGACGCCGCGGCGCGTGAAGGTCTCGAGCAAGCCGGAGTTCGGTGCGAGACCGTCAACCTGGCCGCGGGTGATTTCACCGGCTTGCCGTCCGATTTTGATTACGTCCTGAACTTTGCAGTCGCCAAGAGCGGCAACTGGGAGAAGGATCTCGGGGCCAACGCGGAGTCGATCGGCCTGCTCATGGCCCACTGTCGCGGGGCAAAAGCCGTCCTGCACTGCTCATCGGCGGCCGTCTACGACCCACCGGACGATGAACCGCGCACCGAGCGTGCCGCCCTGGGCGACAACCACAAGTTCTTGTTCCCCACCTACTCCATCTCCAAGATCGCCGGCGAAGTCGTCGCCAGGTCAATGGCGCGCGTCCTCGGCGTGCCCACGACCATCGCCCGGCTCAACGTCCCGTACGGCGACAACGGTGGGTGGCCGTACTACCACATGGAGATGATGCTGGCCGGCATACCGATCCCGGTCCCGCCCGGCGGGCCGGCCCGCTACCACCCGATCCACGAGGACGACGTCATCGCAACCATCCCGAAGCTGCTTGAGGTGGCCTCGGTCCCGGCGACCATGGTCAACTGGTGCGGCGAGGCGGCCGTCGCCCTCCAGGAGTGGTGTAGGTATCTCGGCTCGCTGGTCGCCAGGGAACCGATTTTCGAGGAGAGCGAGCGGGCGTTGCGCGGTAATCCCACTGACGTGACCCGGATGCACGAGCTCGTCGGCGGCACCACGGTCGACTGGCGCGAGGGGATGCGCCGGATGGCGGCCAAGTTCCATCCGGAGCTGGTCGGCTCGTGAACGTCGAGCAGCGAAAGCGTTCCCTCGCCGGTCCGTTTGTCCTAACCTTGCCAGGGTGGATTCACACGTAACCCCCGAACTGGTGCCCGTCGAGGCATTGCGCTCAGGTGACCCGGTCACAGATGTCCATGGTGGCGGTCAGCACTACGTAGTTCTGGAGTCCAAGGCGATCGGCGAGGGCTGCGTGGTCCTCGAGCTCGAGTCGAAAGCGAACGACCGGCTTCGGGTGATCGAGATGTCCTTCCCCGCCGGCTACCACATGGGGAGGTCACCTCGGCGCATTCTGTGATGCCCGAACTCAGACCGTTTCGCATCGAGGTGCCGGATACGGTGCTCGATGATCTGCGGGAGCGTTTGGCGCGCACCCGTTGGCCGGAAGCCGAGTGTGTCGATGACTGGAGCCAGGGCATGCCGCTGGCATACACCCGCGAACTGGCCGCGTATTGGGCCGACGGCTACGACTGGCGGGCTTCCGAAGCCGCGCTGAACCGATTCGATCAATTCATCACCGAAATCGACGGACTCGATATCCATTTCATCCATCAGCGCTCCCCGCATGCCGACGCTCTGCCGCTGCTGATCACGCATGGCTGGCCGGGGTCGGTCGTGGAGTTCCACAAGGTGATCGAGCCGCTGGTGAACCCCCGACGTCCCGGGGATGCGTTCCATGTCGTCTGCCCTTCGCTGCCCGGCTACGGATTCTCCGGCAAGCCCACCCGGACCGGATGGGGGGTCGGCAAGATCGCGCAGGCGTGGGAGACGCTGATGGGCCGCCTCGGGTATGACCGCTATGGCGCGCAGGGCGGAGACTGGGGCGCAGCCGTCACGACTCAGATCGGCCGCAACCGGGGCCACTGCATCGGCATCCACCTGAACATGCCGATCGCGCGACCCCCGACGGGATCGACCACGGATCCCACCGAGGACGAGCAACGAGCGCTGGCGGCGGTGGCGCAGCACCGCCGTTGGGGCACTGGCTATTCCAAGCAACAATCCACCCGGCCTCAGACGCTCGGGTATGGACTTGTTGATTCGCCCGTCGGACAACTCGCGTGGATCGTGGAGAAGTTCTGGGCGTGGATGGACTGCGACGGGCATCCGGAGAACGTCCTCACACGCGACGAACTCCTCGACAACGTGATGCTGTATTGGGTGACCGGTAGCGGGGCATCGTCGGCTCGGCTGTACTGGGAGAGCTTCAACAGCTTCGCCGGGGCCGGCCGGGTCGAGCTACCGACCGGAGTCGCCGCGTTCCCCAGGGAAATCCTGCCCACCCCGCGACGCTGGTGCGAGGACGCCTACAACATCACGCACTGGTCGACGATGCCGCGCGGCGGGCACTTCGCCGCATTCGAGCAGCCGACACTTTTCGTCGACGACGTTCGCGCTTTCTTCGCGACGGTCCGATAACCCTGTGCGGCGCCCGCGCAAGAGCGCATAATGACCTCCTCCGACGAGGACCGGTCCGGCGGGGAGGTACGCGAACGTGGCAAAATTACTGGCGGTCAGCTACGGCGCGCTGAATTACCTGATATTCGTGGTGGCATTCCTGTATGCGATCGGCTTCGTCGGCGACATCGTGGTCCCGCGCAGTGTCGATCACGGGATAGCCGCGCCGGTCGGGCAAGCGATCGTCGTGGATGCGCTGGTGCTCGGGCTCTTCGCCGTGCAGCACAGCGTGATGGCGCGCCCGGCGTTCAAGCGGTGGTGGACGCGGTTCGTACCGCAACCGATCGAGCGGAGCACCTACGTGCTGGCGTCGAATCTGGTGCTCTTTCTGCTGTATTGGCAGTGGCGTTCCATACCGGCCGAAGTTTGGCACATCGGACCTCCGGCGGCTCGGCTGGGCGTGTGGGTTTTGTTCTGGCTCGGCTGGGCGATCGCGTTCCTGAGTACCTTCATGATCAGTCATGTCGACCTGTTCGGCCTGCGACAGGTGTATCTGTTCTGGCGCGGAAAACCACAGAACGACATCGCGTTTCGCGCGCCGCTGTTTTACCGCCTGGTGCGGCACCCGTTGATGGTTGGCTTCATCATCGCCTTTTGGGCGGCTCCGACGATGACGGCCGGGCATCTGCTGTTCGCGGTGGCGACCACCGCATACATCGTGATCGCCGTGCAGCTGGAAGAACGGGATCTGGTGGACGCACTGGGTGATCAATACCTGGACTACCGCCGAGAAGTGCCGATGCTGGTGCCGCGGCCACGCCGCCAGTCGACCCGGTAGCGCTGAGATTGCGCCGAGGGCTGTGATCCGCCGAAAATCACGACCCTTGACGCAATCTCAACGACAGGCGGTTCGCCCGCGTGCTGAGCCGGGCCTCAAACGTCGTAGTACAGCGCGAATTCGTATGGATGTGGTCGGATGTTGATCGGCTCGATCTCGTTCTCGCGTTTGTAGGCGATCCACGTCTCGATCAAGTCGGACGTGAAAACGCCTCCCTCGGTGAGGTATTCGTGGTCATCCTCGAGACGGTCGATCACAACGGCCAGCGACGTCGGCGCCTGCGGGATGTTGGCGGCTTCGTCGGGCGGCAGCTCGTAGAGATCCTTGTCGACCGGCGCCTGCGGCTCGATCTTCTTCTTGATCCCGTCGATGCCGGCCATCATCATCGCCGAGAACGCCAGATACGGGTTGCCCGACGAGTCGGGGCAGCGGAATTCCAGCCGCTTGGCCTTCGGGTTGTTGCCGGTGATCGGGATGCGCACGCACGCCGAGCGATTGCGTTGGCTGTACACCAGGTTGATCGGCGCTTCGAACCCGGGCACCAGTCGCTTGTAGGAGTTGACGGTCGGGTTGGTGAACGCCAGCAGTGACGGCGCGTGGTGCAAAATCCCGCCGATGTAGTGGCGTGCGGTGTCGGACAACCCCGCGTAGCCGACCTCGTCGTAGAACAGCGGTCCGCCGTCCTTCCATAGCGACTGGTGACAGTGCATCCCGGAGCCGTTGTCGCCGAACAGCGGCTTGGGCATGAACGTGACGGTCTTGCCGTTCTGCCACGCCGTGTTCTTGACGATGTACTTGAACAGCATCAGGTCGTCGGCGGCGTGCAGCAGCGTGTTGAACTTGTAGTTGATCTCGGCCTGCCCGCCACTGCCGACCTCGTGGTGGCCCTTTTCCAGGGTGAACCCGGCGTTGATCAGGTTGGTCAGCATCTTGTCCCGCAGGTCGACGTACTGGTCGTTGGGCGCCACCGGGAAGTAACCGCCCTTGGGCCGGACCTTGTAGCCACGGTTCGGGCTGCCGTCGGTCTCGGTCTTCAAGCCGGTGTTCCACCATCCGGAGATCGCGTCGACCTCGTAGGAGGCGGTGTTGGTCGCCGACGTGAACGAAACCGAGTCGAAGATGTAGAACTCGGCCTCGGCGCCGAAGAACGCGGTGTCCGCGATGCCGGTGCTGATCAGATAGTTCTCCGCTTTGCGGGCGACGTTGCGCGGATCGCGGGAGTACGCCTCGCGGGTGAACGGGTCGTGCACGAAGAAGTTGAGGTTGAGCGTCCTGGCTTCACGGAACGGGTCGATCTGGAGGGTTTCGGGGTCGGGCAGCAGAATCATGTCGGACTCGTGGATCGACTGGAAGCCGCGAATCGACGAGCCGTCGAAGGCCAGCCCGTCCTCGAAGACGCTCTGGTCGAACGCTGACGCCGGGATCGTGAAGTGCTGCATGACGCCGGGCAAGTCGCAGAACCGGACGTCGACGTACTGGACTTTCTCGTCCTTGATGAGCTTGATGATGTCGTCGGCCGTCTTTTCGGACACCGAAGCGCTCTCCTTTACTGAGGGCATCGAATCTAATGCGGTCATTGAGGCGCTCTCCTTTACGGGCCGTGACGGGGTGGCCCGATCAGACCGTAGGGAGGCGATGTTGCCCGGTAGTCAACCACGTGTTGCGCTGACGTTACGCGACCCCATTGGCCACCATCGAAGCCGGGTAGCCGCCGTCATATTGTGGGCGCATGGCCCGCGGCATCGCTTCCTGGCTGTCCGGCGCGCCGCCCCCCGCCAGCGGGCGATACTCGGGGGAGACGCTCGGCTTGCCCGAGCACGGGTCGGGTTCGCTGGCCCGGATGGGCCGTCGGTTGGCGGCGCTGCTCATCGACTGGTTGGTGGCCTACGGGCTGGCCGCACTCGGGGTGACGCTCGGGCTCGGCACGCCGCGACTGTTGCCGACGGCGGTGTTGGTCATCTGGATGGTGCTCGGCATGGCCGCTGTCCGGTTGTTCGAATTCACGCCGGGCCAGTTTGCGCTCGGGCTCCGGGTAGTTCCGCTGGGCGGCCGGGAGCATGTCGGTCTCGGTCGCGCCGCATTGCGTGGGCTGATGATCGCGCTCGTCGTCCCCCCGTTGTTCGTCGACGGCGACGGCCGGGGCCTGCACGACCGGATCAGCGGTACCGCGGTGCTGCGCCGCTGAGCGCTACCGCCTGCGCCGGGCGGTGGCCGTACGCCCCGCAATCCGCCGGCAGGCGTCGTTCGTGTTGAAAGCCGTTGCCACGCCGTCTGAAACGACCAGCGTTGGCCGGCTTACGTCCCTCGTACCTCGCTGGATTAAGCACGTTTGACTGATCGATCAGATAGTATCGTGCTGCGCCCGGGAGGTGGTGATCACGACAATCTCGACGATTGCAGACGGCGATGGTTCCGCATACGGCGCCGTCGACGCCAGGCAGCGAATTATGTGGGCGACCGTGGAGTGCTTCCGTGAGTACGGCTATGAAAAGTCGTCGATGAAGAAAATCTCCGCCAGGGCCGGGGTGTCTCAGGCATTACTGCACTATCACTTCGAGACCAAGGCGAAACTCTTCGAGTCGACGATGGACAACCTGGCTCAGACATTGTTCGCAGCGGCCGCGGACTCTCTGCCGCAGGGGAAATCGGCGCGGGAAGGCTTCACGGAGGCGGCTGACCTGCTCTACACGCTGTTCATCAGCAACCTCGATGCGGTCACGTTCACGGTCGAGTTCGCCGCCGCGGCCAATCACAATGAATTTTTGCGGACGGCATACATAAGCTATCGAGATACCCAGCGTCGGCAACTTGCTAATGTGCTGCGCGGTATTGCCGGCGGTCGCGCACCGGCCAGCCTGATCGACGAAACGGTCTACTTGATCGAGACCGGGCTGCTCGGCATGTCGATGCAGCGCCCGTTCGTTGCTGACGAACGCGCCTTCCGGGCCGACTTCGACGCGTATATCCACACGGTCACCGCCAGCTTCATCGACAAATTGGACTCGGCGTCGCCGTGACCCACCATCGCGATTCGGCAGAAAACCCCAGCTAGCCGTTAACGGCACCGTGAAACGACCGGATTGGTCGCTCGACTTTCCTCCGTTCTCTTGCCTGACTGATCGATCAGGTAGTAGCCTGACTGATCAGTCAGCGTGGTAACTGATCGATCAGTCAGCCGCCACTAGAGGGCACCGAGAGGGGTCGGTGATGCTCGCAACGATCTCGAAAAGTCCAGACGGCGGACTCGCCGCCGCCGACGCCAGGCACATCATCCGGGCGACCGGCAAGGCGGTAGGTTCGTCGCGCCTTCCGATGAGTGCCGGCCGCACGCTGAAAGCGGCTCGGTCGCCAGTTCGCGGCCGGGCCGCTGTGGAGATCGTCGAGGACGGTCCCAGCGTCGCGGGCCGGCTTTTATGGCTTGCTGCCCGGCTAACTGTCCGGTCAACCTTGGCAGTTGGCAGCTACCTGCCGGACCTGCCGTGGCCCTGGGGCCTTGTCGACTTCGTCGCCCGGGCGACGCCGCCCGCCTCCGGCAGCACTCGCGCCACCATCCGGTTGCCACAGTGCACCGCGCAGTTGGTTCACGCCGCCGGTGTGCGGCCGGCCGACGGCACGCGTCGCGTTGTGCTGTACATGCACGGCGGCGCCTTTCTGACCTGTGGACCCCATACCCACGGTCGGCTCGCCGAGAGGCTGTCGAGGTATGCAGACAGTCCGGTGCTGGTGCTGAACTACCGGATGATGCCCAAGCATTCGATCGGTGAAGCGATCGATGACTGCTACGACGGCTACCTCTGGCTGCGCGAGCGAGGCTACCCGCCCGACCAGATCGTGCTCGCCGGCGACTCCGCCGGAGGCTACCTGTCGTTGGCGCTGGCCGAACGACTGCTCGACGAAGGTGAGAGGCCCGCGGCGATTGTCGCCATGTCGCCGCTGCTGCAGCTCGTCAAGGAGCCCAGGCGGGTGCAGCCCGGCATCCCCACGGACGAGGTGATTCCGGCCAAGGCCTTCGACGTGTTAGTCGAGCTGATTGCCAAGGCCGCCAGGCGCCGTTTGGTCGACGGGCGTTTCGAGGAGATCTACGAACCGCTCGACCACATCGAGCCCGGTCTGCCCCCGACGTTGATCCATGTATCGGGCTCCGAGATGCTGCTTTACGACGCCCGCCTGGCGGCAGGTGAGTTAGTCGCGGCCGGCGTTCCGGTGGAGGTGCGGGTGTGGCCCGGCCTGATGCACGTATTCCAGATCGCCGCACCGTGGGTGCCGGAGGCCACCCGGTCGTTGCGCCAGATCGGCGAGTACATCCGCGATGCGACCGGATAGTAGCGATGACAACGATCCCGAAGAACCCGGCCGGTGTACGCGCGGTCGCCGACGCCAGGCGAATTATGCGGGCCGCCGTGGCGTGCTTCCGTGAGCTTGGTTATGGAAAGTCGTCGATGAAGAAGATCTCCGCCAGGGCCGGGGTGTCTCAGTCATTGCTGCACTATCACTTCGACACCGAGGCCAACCTCTTCGAGTCGACGATGGCAAACTTGGCCGAGACAATGTTCGCAGCTGCCGCGGCCTCTCTGCCGCGGGGAAAATCGGTACAGGAAGGCCTGGCGGCGGCGGCTGATCTGCTCTACACGCTGTTCATCAGCAACCCCGATGCGGTCACGTTCACGGTCGAGTTGACCGCGGCGGCCAATCACAACGAGTTTTTGCGCATGGCGTATGCGAGCTATCGAGATGCCCAGCGTCGGCAACTCGCTAATGTGTTGCGGGGCATCGTCGGTGACCGCGCACCGGCCAGCCTGATCGACGAGACGGTCCGCTCGATCGAGACCGTGCTGCTCGGCATGTCGATGCAGCGCCCGTTCATTTCTGACGAACCTGGCTTTCGGGCCGACTTCGACGCGTGTATTCAGACACTCACCTCACGCTTCATCGACAAATTGGAATCAGCGTCATCATGACCCACCGCCGGGAGGGAAGGGGACCGCTAGTGGCAGATACACGGATCGCGACGCGGAGGACGAACGTAGCACCGACAAGCAGCGCCATCCCTCGCGCTGATGCCGAGTCACCGACTGCCTGGGTTTCCGAGGCCCTGTGCCGGTCGGTCGACCCTGATCAGCTCTTTGTCACCGGCGCCGCACAACGCAAGGCGGCGGTGATCTGCCGGCACTGCCCGGTAGTGCTGGAATGCAGGGCCGACGCGCTGGACAACCGTGTCGAGTTCGGCGTGTGGGGCGGCATGACCGAACGCCAGCGCCGTGCCCTGCTCAAACAACGCCCCGAGGTGGTGTCCTGGGCGGAGTTCTACGCCGCACAACGAAAACACCGCAGCGCCGGCTAAGTGGTCAAGGCCCTACCGCCTGCGCACGGTGCGCTGGACGCCGCGCATCTTGGCGGCGCCGGGCAACGGTCCCTTCGGCGTCGCGGCCGTCCCGGCCCGAGACCCCAGCGCTGTGAGCCGCGATTCCAGTGAGTCCATCTGTTTGACGGTGATGTTCGCCGGCAGCCGGGTCAGGTGGCGTTCGAGCTTGGCCAGCGGAATCTCGCCGTCGCCGTTGCCGACGATGATGTCGTAGATCGGTACATCACCGACCAGCCGGGCGGTGCGCTTCTTCTCCTGGGCGAGCAGCGGCTTGATCCGGGTCCCCGAGCCCTCGGCCACCAAGATGACACCGGGGCGGCCGATCACCCGGTGCACCGCGTCGAAGTTACCGGTGGCGGCCACACCGGGGGTGACCCGCCACTTGCCGCGCAGGTTGTCCAGCGCCCACGCTGCAGCGCCGGTCTGCCCGTCGGCTTTGCGGAACACCGATCGCTGCGCGCGCCGACCGAAGATGATGAACGCCACCAGCGCGCCCAGCACCACTCCGAGCGGGATCATCGTGATCGTGGTGAACCCGCCGGCCGAGAGTCCGGCCGCCACGGACAGGCCCACGATCAGCACAAACGCACCGATCATGTACGGCAGCAGCCGCTTGTCCTCTTTGCGCTGAATGGTGAACGCCTGCCATAGCTGGCTGCGGCGCTGTCTGGCGGCGGCCTTGCGGCCCGCTCTGGCCTCGGCTCTGGCAGCCTTGTTTTGGGCGGCGTTGCGGGGTCTTGGCATTGCTTCAGGATACGGCCGGGCGCGCCTGCACGGCCTGCTGGTAGAGCCGCCCGGCCCGGTAGGACGATCGCACCAGCGGGCCCGCCAGCACCCCGGCGAAACCCAGCCGCTCGGCGTAGTCGGAGTACTCGACGAACTCGTCGGGCGGCACCCACCGCTCAACCGGGTGGTGCCGCGGCGAGGGACGCAGATACTGGGTGATCGTGACGAGTTCGCAGCCCGCGTCGTGCAGATCGACCAGCGCGGTGTGCACCTCGTCAGGCGTTTCGCCCATGCCGAGGATCAGATTGCTCTTGGTGACCAACCCGAACTCGCGGGCGGCGGTGATCACGTCCAGGCTGCCCTGGTAGGAGAACGCGGGCCGGATCCGCTTGAAGATGCGCGGCACGGTTTCGACATTGTGCGCCAACACTTCCGGGCCGGACTCGAACACCTGCCGCAGCCGGACGCGATCGCCGTTGAAGTCGGGGATCAGCAACTCCACACCGGTGGACGGGTTGAGCCGCTTGATGGCACGCACAGTTTCCGCATACAGCCAGGCGCCACCGTCGGGCAGATCGTCCCGGCACACCCCGGTGACGGTGGAATACCGCAGCCCCATGGCCTGCACGCTCTCGGCGACCCGCCGCGGCTCGTCGCGGTCCAGCGCGGCGGGCTTGCCGGTGTCGATTTGGCAGAAGTCGCAGCGACGGGTGCACACCTCGCCACCGATCAAGAAGGTGGCCTCGCGGTCCTCCCAGCACTCGTAGATGTTGGGACAGCCCGCCTCCTCACACACGGTGTGCAGGCCCTCGCGCCGGACTAAGCTCTTGAGCTCGGTGTATTCCGGACCCATCCGCGCCCGTGTCTTGATCCACGGCGGCTTGCGCTCGATCGGGGTCTGCGCATTGCGAACTTCCAGGCGCAGCAGCCTTCTGCCTTCGGGCGCGACGGTCACATGGGTGATGCTACGCGGGCAGCGGGCTGCCAGGTCAGCGCAAGCCGCCCGTCCAGGGCGTCGCATACCGCGTCGGCGACCGCGGGCCGGACGTCGTCGACACCCACCCGGCGACCCAATTCGGCGGTGATCGACGTCACCCCGGCGTCGGTGATGCCGCACGGCACGATCGGTTCGAACGCAGCCAGGTCGCAATCACAGTTGAGCGCGAAGCCGTGCAGCGTCGTCGCCCGCGACACCCGCACGCCGATAGCGGCGACCTTGCGCGTGGGCCGACCGCCGCTTGCCGGCAGCCACACCCCGGAGCGGCCGTCCACGCGGCCGGTGTCCATGCCCAGATCGTTGCACACCTTGATCAGCGATTCCTCAAGGCGCCGAACATAATTGACCACGTCGAGTGGTTCGGCCAGCCCGATGATCGGATAGCCGACGAGTTGTCCCGGGCCGTGCCAGGTGATCTTGCCGCCGCGGTCGGTGTCGACGACCGGCGTGCCGTCCACCGGTCGCTCGTGCGCGACGGTGCGTCGTCCGGCCGTGTACACCGAGAAGTGTTCCAGCAACAGCAATGTGTCGCTGCCGTCGGCCACCCTTGTGTCGGCCAATTCGCGTTGCAGCTGCCAGGCGGCGCGGTAGTCCAGGGTGCCGAGTTGGCGGACGTCGACGGGGTTCAGGCTGGCCCGAATGGAACTCACAGTAGTCGAGGTTACTCGAGTGTAGTGTCACGCTGGCGTGACGCTCGGATGCGGTGGTCACGCTAGCGTGACGCCCGACGAGCCAGGGCCGCTCTGACCCGGCGAATGATGTCGGTTGGTTGGTCGCCGGCGACCACCCGCACGATGATCCAGCCACAACGCTCGAGCAGCTCATGCCGTCGGACGTCCCAGGTGTACTGTCGGCGGTCGCTGCGGTGTTGCTCGCCGTCATACTCGACCGCGACTTTGACGTTCTCCCAACCCATGTCGAGATAGCCGATCAAGTCACCGAACTCGTCATGAACCCGAATCTGCGTCTGAGGCCGGGGAAGTCCGGCGTCGATTAGTAGTAACCGAAGCCACGTTTCCTTAGGTGACTGTGCTCTGGAATCCACTAGGCCGAGGGTGATGCGCCCACGGCAGATGCCACGTCGACCCGGATAGCGCTGCACCAGCAGCTCCACGTCTGCAGCCTTCACGTCTACAGCGTGAGCGAGAGCATCGATCGCCGCGACCGCTTCGCCGGTCGAATACCAGCAAGCCAGATCGAGTGCGGTGCGAGCCGGCGTGGTGACTGGAATCCTGTCGGCCACGGCGACCTCGTCCTCTTCGATGTGATCGCCGCGAACCCGGAGCCCAGCAAGCGGGTTTCTGTTGGTGTGAATGATTTCCAGCGGTGCGGCGGTGTCAACCCATTTGGCACCGTGCAGCGCGGCAGCCGACACGCCAGCGATGATTCCGCGGCGTCCAGACCACAACCAGGCCGCGTGCGCACGAACATGTACGGTCAACTCGGTTCCGGGGTGGACGTACACGTCATGGAACACCTTGGTGTAGTGCGTCCGAAGCGCGCTCTTGACAACGTCCCCGTTAACGACGGCCGCACTGCCGATAAATGGCTCTGCCACCGGCGCAGTGTGACATTCGGCACCCACGGCGTCACGTCACCGTCACGCTCGATGTGGATTGTCACGCCAACGTGACGCTCGGCAGGGTACTAGGCGACGTCGGGTCCCGCCGTGGCGTAGGCCAGCGCCTCACCAATCGTGTTGTGGTGGAACTGGAAGCCGGCATGTTCCAGGGCGGCCGGGATGGCGCGCTGACCGCACAGCAGCCCCTCGTCGGCGAACTCGCCCAGCGCCGCGCGCACCGCGAAGCCGGGCACGATCAGCGGGGTAGGCCGGTGCACCGTACGGCCCAGCGCGGTGGTGAACTCGGCGTTGGTGACGGGCGCAGGGCCGGTGAGGTTCACCGGCCCGGACAGGTCGCCGTGCGAAACGGCAAACTGCAGCGCCCGAACCTCATCCTCGAGGCTGATCCACGACATGTACTGGCGGCCGTTGCCCAGCCGGGCGCCCAGGCACACCGAGAACAGCGGCCGCAGCCGGCTCAGCGCGCCGCCCGACGGGGCCAGCACCAATCCGGTTCGGGCCAGCACGACACGGGTGCCGGCCTGTTGCGCGGGAGCGGTGGCCGCCTCCCAGTCCACACACAGCTGAGCCAGGAAACCGGTTCCCGCGGAATCGGTTTCGTCGACAGCCCGGTCCCTGGTGTTGCCGTAGTAGCCGACCGCGCTGGCGTTGACCAGCACACCTATGCCGGCGTCGGCGACCGCGCCGGAGAGCACCTCGGTGGGCGTGATCCGGCTGTCGCGCAGGCTCTGCTTGAATGCGCCCGACCAGCGCCGTTGGCCGATACTGATGCCGCACAGGTTGACGACGGCGTCCACGCCTTTCAACGCGGAGCCGTCGAAATCGCTGCTGTCGGGGTCCCAGCGCAGCTCGTTGCCGTTCGCCGGCGGCCGGCGCACGATCCGGAGCACTGGGTGGTCGGCGGCACGCAACGCCGTCACCAGAGCCGAGCCGATCAGCCCGGACGACCCCGCGATCGCAATGGTGGCTTTGGCCACGTCGGCAAGCCCTTCTATAGCCCCAGGTCGGCCTCGAAAGCGCCCTCTTCGAGCCGGTATTTGATGGTCGTCAGGAAACGCCCGGCATCGGCGCCGTCGATCAGCCGGTGGTCGTAGGTCAGCGGCAGGTAGCAGACCGAGCGCACGCCGATGGATTCGTTGCCGGTGTCGTCGACGACGACCCGCGGCCGTTTGACGATGGCACCGGTGCCCAGCATCGCGGCCTGCGGCGGGACCAGGATCGGGGTGTCCAGCAGCGCGCCCTGGCTGCCGATATTGGTGATGGTGAAGGTGCCGCCGGACAGCTCGTCGGGCTTGAGGTCACCGGACCGGGCGCGGGCGGCGATATCGGCGATGGCGCGCGCCAGCCCGGCCAGCGACAGATCGCCGGCGTTGTGGACGACGGGGGAGAGCAGGCCTTGCTCGGTGTCGACGGCGATGCCGAGATGCTCGGCGTCGTAGTAGGTGATCTCGTTGGTGGCCTCGTTGTAGCTCGCGTTGATATTGGGGTGGATCTTGAGGGCGTCGATCACCGCGCGGGCGATGAACGGCAGGAACGTGAGGTTCACGCCTTCCCGTTCGGCAAAATCGGCCTTGGCCCGGGCCCGCAGGGCCACGATCCTGGTCATGTCGACCTCGTGGGTCTGGGTCAGTTGAGCAGTGGCCTGCAGCGATTCGCGGGTCTTGCTGGCGGTGATCTGCCGGATCCGGCTGGCCTTCTGGGTGGTGCCGCGCAGATGCGCCAGTGCGGGCGCCGGACTAGAGGCGGCCGGTTCAGCACCGGCGGCCGGGGCCTGCGGTGCCGG
Organism: Mycobacterium sp.; assembly: GCF_050700595.1. Classification (GTDB taxonomy): domain Bacteria; phylum Actinomycetota; class Actinomycetes; order Mycobacteriales; family Mycobacteriaceae; genus Mycobacterium. The sequence continues at coordinate 19,971 of NZ_JBOHHI010000169.1, read as the reverse complement.
AGGCTTCTGTGCTTCCTCTTTTTGCTCGGCGGCCGACAGCACGTCCTGTTTGCGGATGCGACCACCCACACCGGTCCCGGTCACCCGGGCCAGGTCGATGTTGTTGTCCGCGGCCAGTTTCCGCACCAGCGGCGTGACGTACGGGGTGCCGGGCGCGCCGGCCGCCGGCTGTGGTTCGCGTCGAGGCGGCGCCGGCTCGGGCTCGGGTGCCGGTGTGGGCTCGGGTGCCGGTGTGGGCTTGGCTTGCGGCGGGGGCGGCGGTTCGGGTTCGGGTTCCGGCCTGGCCTCGGGCCGGGGGGTCGGCCCGGGTGCCGGCCGGGCTTGGGGTGCCGCGGCGCCGGTGCCGATTTTGGCCAGCTCGCCGCCCACCGAGACGGTGACGTCCTCCTCGGCGGTGATGCTGACCAGCGTGCCCGACACCGGTGACGGAATCTCGGTGTCGACTTTGTCGGTGGAAACCTCCACCAGCGGCTCGTCGGCCTCCACGTGGTCGCCGACCTTCTTCAGCCAGCGGGTCACCGTGCCCTCGGTGACCGACTCGCCGAGTTCGGGCATCAGCACCGGCGTCGTTTCGCCACCGCCGGCGGCGGGCGCCGACGTGGCAGCCGGCTGCGGTTCGGGCTGGGGTGGGGCTTCCGGCTCGGGCTGCGGTTCGGGAGCTGCCTCGGCCGGCGCTCGACCGTCGGCGCCTTCGCCGGCGTCTCCGATAACGGCCAGCTCGCCGCCGACCTCGACGGTGTCGTCCTCCTGGGCGATGATCTTGGTCAGCACACCGGCCGCCGGCGACGGGATCTCGGTGTCGACCTTGTCGGTGGACACTTCCACCAGTGGCTCATCGACCTCGACCGTGTCGCCTTCCTGCTTGAGCCAGCGGGTGACCGTCCCTTCGGTGACGCTCTCACCGAGTGCCGGCATCTGCACTGAGAAGGCCATCTGTGTTGACTCCTCGATCAATCGGTTGGTCGGCACCCGTCGACCTCTGGCTTACCACAGCGTCCCGTACCGGAGCGGTCACCCAAGCGGATTGTCCAAACCATCCTGTCATTACGGCGTTGCCGGCACACATCCAGGGCAGCGGGGCGTGACGTCTCTTGACACCCTTGCGCGGGCCGGGCAGTGTCGAAACACCCCTGCTGCTCGGAGGTTCGCGATGGCACGCCAACTGGCGCAGCGCTTCGTCGACAGCGCCGACGGTGTGCGCATCGCGGTCTACGAAGACGGGAATCCCGACGGACCCACGGTCGTGTTGGTACACGGCTGGCCGGATTCACATGTGCTGTGGAACGGCGTGGTGCCGCTGCTCGCCGACCGGTTCCGGATCATTCGCTACGACAACCGCGGTGTTGGCGGGTCGTCGGCACCCAGGCCGGTATCGGCGTACACGATGGCGCGGTTCGCCGACGACTTCGCCGCCGTCGTGGCGGCCTGCAGCCCCGCTGCGCCGGTGCACGTGCTGGCCCACGACTGGGGTTCGGTGGGGATCTGGGAGTACTTGAGCCGGCCCGGCGCCGCGGCCCGGGTCGCGTCGTTCACCTCGGTGTCCGGCCCGAGCCAAGACCACCTTGTCGATTACATCTTCACCGGTCTGCGGCGTCCGTACCGGCTGCGAACCTTCGGCCGGGCGCTCAGCCAGGCGCTGCGGCTGAGCTACATGGCGGTGTTCTCGATACCGGTGCTGGCACCGCTGCTGGTTCGCGCTGCGCTGCCCAGCAAGCGGGTTCGCCGTGCGTTGACCAAGGGCATCCCCGCCGAGCGGGTCCATCACTCGGACACTCTGGTGATGGACGCGGCGACCGCGCTGAAAACCTACCCCGCCAACTACTTTCGATCGTTTTCGCGTCAACGCCGGGACCTGTATGTCGACGTGCCGGTGCAGCTGATCGTCAACACCGAAGATCCCTACGTGCGGCCCTACGGTTATGACGCCACCGCGCGCTGGGTGCCGCGGTTGTGGCGCCGCGACATCAAGGCCGGTCACTGGTCGCCGATGTCGCACCCGCAGGTGTTGGCGGCTTCGGTGCACGAGTTCGTCGACCTGGCCGAAGGCAAGCAGCCGAGCCGTGCACTGCGGCGCGCACGGGTGGACGGCGACCGCGCCTACTTCTGCGACACGCTGGTCGCGGTGACCGGCGCCGGCAGCGGTATCGGCCGGGCAACCGCGCTGGCCTTCGCGCGCGAGGGTGCCGAGGTGGTGGTCAGCGACATCGACGAGGCCGCCGCCAAGGACACCGCCGGGCAGATCGCCGCGGCAGGTGGTGTCGCGCACCCGTATGTGCTCGACGTCGCCGACGCCGCGGCCGTCGAGGCGTTCGCTGAGCAAATCTGCGCCGACCACGGGCTGCCCGACATCGTCGTCAACAACGCCGGCATCGGGCAGGCCGGCGATTTCCTGGACACCCCGGCCGAGCAGTATGGCCGCGTCCTCGACGTCAACTTCGGCGGGGTGGTCAACGGCTGCCGAGCCTTCGCCCGGCGCCTGGTCGACCGGGGCACCGGCGGGCACATCGTCAACGTGTCGTCGATGGCCGCCTGGGCACCGGCGCAGTCGATGAACGCCTACTGCACGTCCAAGGCCGCGGTGTACATGTTCTCCGACTGCCTGCGCGCCGAACTCGACGCCGCCGGCGTCGGGCTGACCACGATCTGCCCGGGTGTCATCGACACCAACATCGTGCATACCACCCGGATCGACGCGCCCTACGCAAAAGCCGAACAGATCGAAGGCCGTCGGGCACAGCTCGAGAAGATGTTCGCGATGCGGCGCTACGGCCCCGACAAGGTGGCCGACGCCATCGTGTCGGCGGTCAAGAAGGACAAGGCGATCCGGCCGGTGTCGGCGGAAGCTTACCTGCTGTACGGCGTATCACGAGTGTTGCCGCAGGCATTGCGCAGTGTCGCGCGCGGGCGAGTGGTGTAGCCGGCGTCGGCCGCTTTGACGTAATCGCGAAACTCGATGCACTGCACAGCGGTAGCATCCCTGAGTCGGTATCGAACGGACGGCGGTGACCGTGAAATCCCTGGCCATGAGCGTGGCGGCGATAGCTGCAGTCGCAGCTGCAGCAGCCGGTGCGACTTCTGTTGCACCCATTAGCCCGACCACATCGACGGTCCACCCCGTCGTACTCGGCGTGCCACTACCGCTAGCTCCCAGCGCAGACGTGCCCAGCTCCGACCAGCTGTTGGCGGTACTCAACGGGCTGGGGAATCCCAACGTTCCGTTCGCCAACAAGAGCAATCTGGTTGAGGGCGGCATCAGTCCGGTCGAAGCCCGGCTCGCGGACGTCCGGATGCGACAGGCGGTTGCCAGCGGCGAGACGCCGCTTAGGGTAAGTGTCGCGAACATCCACCCGACCGGCGCGAATGCGGCCTCGGCGGACGTCACTGTCTCTGGTCCGAAACTCGCGCCGACCACGCGGAGTGTCACTTTCGTGAACCACGGGGGCTGGAAGATAACCCACGCCTCCGCGATATCGCTGCTGCAGGAATCGGGCGCGGGTAGCAGCTAACCGGGTGCGACAGGAAGACCCGGGCACACCGTGAGGTAGCCGACATTCGGGGACACCCAGTCGCGCCACTGCTGTCGGCTCATATTGGCGGTGATTTTGTCGCAGAGCAGCTCGTGCCAAGCTGCGGGGCCCGGCCACAACCGTACGGTCTGGTCTTCGCTGCCGGAGACGATGCGCCGCCCGTCCGGGCTGAACGCCACACCGGTCACCCGGTCGGTGTGCCCGGTGAGCGCGACACCGGTCTGCTGGCCGGTGCCGGCGTCCCAGAGCCGCAGCGTGTTGTCGGCGCTGCCGGACACGATGCGCCGCCCGTCGGGGCTGAACGCCACGCTGAGCACCGCCCCGGTGTGTCCGGTCAGCGGGGCACCGATCGGCGCGCCGGTGCCGGCGTCCCACAGCCGCAGGGTTTCATCCCAGCTGCCGGAGACAATGCGCCGCCCGTCGGGGCTGAACGCCACATCGCGCACATGGCTGGTGTGTGCGGTGAGCGGGGCGCCGATCTGCTGGCCGGTGTTGGCGTCCCAGAGCCGCAGGGTGTTGTCCCAGCTGCCGGAGACGATGCGTCGCCCGTCCGGGCTGAACGCCACGCTGGACACTGCGTCGGTGTGCCCGGTCAGCGGCACGCCTATCAGCGCGCCGGCGTCCCACAGCCGCGCCGTGTTGTCGTCGCTGCCGGAGACGATGCGCCGCCCGTCCGAGCTGAACGCGACGGTGGTCACCCGATCGGTGTGCCCGGTGAGCGGGGCGCCGATCGGTGTGGCGATCGCGGCGTCCCATACCCGCAGTGTCTTGTCCCGGCTGCCGGAGACGATGCGCCGCCCGTCGGAGCTGAACGCCACACTGGTCACCCGATCGGTGTGGCCGGTGAGCGGGGCGCCGGTCTGCTGGCCGGTGCCGGCGTCCCAGAGCCGCACGGTGTTGTCCCAGCTGCCCGAGACGATGCGGCGCCCGTCGGGGCTGAACGCCACGCTGGTCACCTCGTCGGTGTGGCCGGTGAGCGGGGCACCGATCGGGGCGCCGGTGTCGGCGTCCCACAGCCGCACTGTGTCGTCGGTGCTACCGGAGACGATGCGCTGCCCGTCGGGGCTGAACGCCGCACTGGTCACATAGCTGGTGTGGCCGGCGAGCGGGCCGCCGATCGGCGCGCCGGTGCCGGCATCCCACAACCGCACCGTGCTATCCCAGCTGCCGGAGACGATGCGCCGCCCGTCCGGGCTGAACGCCACACTGTCCACCGCGCTGGTGTGGCCGGTGAGCGGGCCGCCGATCGGCGCGCCGGTGTCGGCGTCCCACAGCCGCAGCGTGTCGTCGGCGCTGCCGGAGACGATGCGCCGTCCGTCCGGGCTGAACGCCACACTGGTCACGGCGTCGGTGTGGCCGGTGAGCGGGGCGCCGATCGGCGCGCCGGTGCCGGCGTCCCACAGCCGCAGCGTGTCGTCGCTCCCGCCGGAGACGATGCGCCGCCCGTCCGGGCTGAACGCCATTACCCCGACGGTTGGTTGCGGTAGCGGGACGATTTTTACGGTGGTTTGCCGCGCCACCACCGTATCCAGGAGTGCACCGACGTCGGTGGTTGGCGCGATGGTGGGAGCCGCGAGGATCTGCTGGATCGCCCGCTCGTCACCACCGGCTTGAATACCAGCGAGCATTGCCTGTCCCTGTGAGGTCAACTTCAACGCGACGGCCTGATCTCGCTGCTGGATGGCAACTTGGCGCTGGCGGAACGCTTCGCGCTGCTGAACGACCGCGACGAGTGCCGCGACGACCGCTACCACCGTCAGCACCACCAGCCCGGTGATCGCCGCGGCGCGCAGCCGGCGGAACCGCCGCTGCTCGCGCAGATCATCGCTGGCCAGCTGGTCTTTCGGCTTGCCGTGAATCGGGGCGGCCAGCGCAGTGATCTTTTCCCGCAGTGTCGCCGCGCCCGGATCCCACGGCGCATCCTCGCCGACATCGATGAAAAACGGCTCGACCGGCAATACCCCCGGCTCGGTCAACACCGGCAGAGCCGCACTGGACAACTCTGGATCGAACCGCGCGTGCCGGGGGTCCCACCGCAGTTGGCCACCGGCGAGCACCAGCAGCAGCCGCTCACGACCGTCGTGCTCGAGCCAGTAGCTGACTTCCCTGTCGACCCAGTGCGATTGCGCAGCCTCAGGTGACAGCACCACCACAAGGAAGTGGGCACGGTCGAGCGCCTCGGTGATCTTGCCCCACAAATCCGGACTGACGGTCAGGTCCGTGTCATCACGAAACACCCGCAGTGCGCGCAACCGACCCAGCCGCCGCCCGATCTGATGCAAACCCTTCTGGATCCCGGTGGCCACCTGCCGATCCCGATGCCCGTACGACAAAAACGCGTCATACTCCAGCGGCTTGGCCTGTCCTATCCCAGCGGCGTGCGTAGACCACCGCGAACGGCGCGGCGCGGACTGCCGGTCTGTCGATGGTCTGGCCATCAGCACTCCGACTTGGCCGGTGGATGGAATTCGACATAGCGTTGGGCAAATTCATCACCGGGAACCGGCCATTGCTCGCCGTCGGCACCGCGAACGACCCAGTCGCCGTCCGCCGCAGTCACGGAGCCCTCCAGGGTCTTGAGTGTTTCGCCCGGCTGCGCCCGCCGGGCCAAAACCTGTCCGCGCCTTCGCCATTGCCGTCCACCGACGAGCTCGTAGGTGGCCTGGAAAATGTCGTCGCGCACCGACCAACTCTCCCCATCGTCCTGGACTGCCCAGTCTCCGGCGTTGGCCCGCATCGTCTCGCCCGACCGCGATGCCCACGTCCAGGGTGTGTTCCGCTGGTCGGCGATGACGGTCCCGACCCGGGTGAATGGTTGCCACACCGGAAGTGACCGGTAGCCGAGCTGCCGAAGGCTCCACAGGGTGGCCGCCAAACTCGTCAGGGCGGTGTTGAGCAGATCCGGGTTACCTTCGATCACCGACCAGTCGACGAGCTTGTCGTGAATCCGGCGCGCATCGTGGCGGGATGGACCGGACTTCCAGCCGGCGCGCCGGTAGTAGCGGCACCAGTCCTCATGTTCGGCCCGTGCCATTTTCGTCGCCGTGTCACGGTCGAAGCCAAGGTGCGCAAGCTGTTCCAGCGGTGGCGATCCGAGCATGTCGCGGGCGGCCAGCGGGGTCGGCGGGCTGCCCCAGGTATTCCAGGTATGCCCCGCGATCCGTTCGACCATCCACAGCGCGTTGCGGACCTGGCGACGATTCGAGCCGCGGTAGAACGCGTCGAGCTGGGTCCAAGGCGACGTCGCCGGAGATTGGTGTGACCCCGGGGCGATCGCGGCGACGTAACGCTCGTGGATGAGTCTGGCCGCGCGCTCCCAGGCGTCCTGGGCCTGTCCCTCGGGCAAGTCCAGCCGCAGGCGGTATGTCCGCAGCTGCCCCACGATGTGCAACCGGTCGTCGGACGTGCGCGCGTCGGGGTCCCAGCTGTATACGGCCATGGCGGGAAAACGGGCGGCCAGCCTGGTCCCCGTCGTCGTGCTGCCGGGGGATCGGCCGGCGGGGTCGTCGACGAATATCGCGGCATAGTTTTGCGCGTCTCCATCGCCGATCAACCGCATCAACGTCTGCACCGTCGGCGCCTCCGGCGTCGCGGCGATGGTCGGCCCACTGGACACTAATCCGATTTGTCCGCAGTGGAATTCGTGATCGTGCAGGTATCCTTCGGCATCCTCGCCGACCAGGGTGAGCGCCGGTAGTGCCGCCTCGTCCGGCGCAACGTAGTAGTCGTACTCGAGTTGACGACGGGTCAGGTCGGCGCACAGTGCCAACGTCAATTGCGATGTTCCGCAGACGAATACATGCCGTATCGTCTTGGCCGCGACGATGTTGTCCAGCAGCCAACGAGCGGTGACTTCGTATTTCCCGACAGCGTCGGCGGCCCATCTGGTGTCGGATCCACCGAACTGCTGGGCACGCCATGCCTCCGCTTGCCACGGGTCGTCTATGCGCACAATGAGGGGCAACCGGTGCTTGCTGCCGACCACGGCGAGTCGACGCGAGATCACGCTTAGCCACAACAAGTTCGTGGACGGATCGGCCGACATCAGGTAAAGCCGCTCGAGGTTGCGCCATAGCGACAGCGATTCAAGGGCCGCCGGTGTGTTGAAGTCCACCGACAACACGCGGGCGCCCTGGATGCGGGCCTCCTGCTCGCTGGGTCCATCGGATCCGCCGGTGATGACGACCAGCGTGCTGCGTCGGTCCAACGTCCGCGCGACGGCGCTGATCATTGACCGGGTGTCGTCGTCGATGCCCACGACGGCGGTCACGCTGCCGGCGAGGCTGACCCGCAGCCGGTCCAACTGTGACCGGAACACCGCGATCACCACACCGCCCAGGCCGGTGAAAATTGCCGCTAGCGCTGCTAGTCGTGCCACCTCGAGGGCGTTGGGGGTGGGATACGGACAAATATGTCCGCTGAGCTCTATGTCGCTGATACCGCCCTTGACCAACGACGCTGTCCAAATCAGTGGCGTAATGAAGACCGGATGCGTCGCGTCGTGACAGTTCCAGTACGAGAAGAAGCCCAGCACCGCGCCGGTGGCGGCGAGACCGGCGATGACGGTGATCGGAACGTTCCCCGACCGGTTGCCGCGTTGCGTTCGGAAGCTCAGCACGCACAGCGCCGCCAGCACCGCGGCGGCGACCGCGATTGCTTGCCACGATCCGGGCCGGCCGAACCATCTCAGCCAAGTTGGCAGTCCGGCAGATGCTGACGGCCACAACGCCAATGTCGATAGGTAGGCGACCAGCGCCAGGACCACGCCCGCGATAGCCAATCGCACGACGCGGATGGTCGTTACCGCGCGGAGCATCGATGACCTCCCTTCGCGTACCTGCATCGTGATGATGACACTGCGGGCGGTTGCCCGGACGTCAAACAGCACACCCGGGCGGCGACGGGAGCGGTATAGAGCGTGTCGAGTGGTCGGTTATTGCACAGGTTTTCGGGCTGCAATAAGTGGGCGCTCGCCGAGCTGCGTTAGCCGTTTTTGCAGATGTCCTCCAGCACCGCGAACATGGTGCGGGTCGGCACGCCGGTGCCGCCCTTGGGGGTGTAGCCCCACGGGCTGCCGGTGTTGTACGCGGGACCGGCGACGTCGATGTGGGCCCAGGCAACCGAATCGGCGACGAACTCGCGCAGAAACACGCCGGCCACCAGCATCCCGGCGAACCGCTGCCCGCTCACATTGGCCAGGTCGGCGACCGTGGACTTCAAATCGTCCTTGAGCTCGTCGGGCAGCGGCATCGGCCAGCCGTTTTCCCCGACGGCCTGCGAGATCGCCGCCACCCGGTCGCGGAACTCGTCACTGCCCATCACGCCCGGTGTGCGGGCGCCCAGCGCGACGGTCTGCGCGCCGGTCAGCGTCGACGTCTCGATCAGGTAGTCGGGCTTGTCCTCGCACGCCCGCACGATGGCGTCGGCCAGGATCAGCCGGCCCTCGGCGTCGGTGTTGAGCACCTCGACAGTGGTGCCGCCGTACTGGGTCAGCACGTCGCCGGGACGCTGCGCGGTGCCCGACGGCATGTTCTCGGCCATCGGCACGGTGGCGATCACGTCGATCGGCAAGGCCGACTTGGCGGCCAGCGTGACGGTCGCGATCACCGCGGCGGCCCCGCCCATGTCCGAGGTCATGTAGTGCATCGAGGCCGCCGGCTTGATCGAAATGCCGCCGCTGTCAAAGGTGATGCCCTTGCCGACCAGGGCTACCTTGCGGGCCTGCTTGGGGTTTTCGGCCAGCCGCGAACCGCGATGGGTCAGCCGCACCAGCCGCGGCGGCCGCGACGAGCCCTTGCCGACGCCGATCACGCCGCCGTAGCCGGCTTTGGCCAGCGCCTTGTCGTCCAGGACCTCGACCTGCAGGCCGACCGATTCACCCAACGTCTGCGCCCGCCGGGCGAATTCGGCCGGAAACAGGTGGCTCGGTGGGGTATTGACGAAGTCACGGGCGGTGGCGACGGCGGTCGCGATGGCCGCGGCATGCCCGGCTGCTGCCCTGGCGGCCCGGGTGCTGGACAGCGCGGTGATCTTGCGCAGACCCTGGTCTTTGGGCGCGGTCTTGTCGGTGCGGAAGGCGGTGAATCGGTAGCCGCCCAAAATCATCCCCTCAACGGCAGCGGCCGGGTCCAGCTCGCTCAGCGTGGTGACGACGGCCTCCGCGCTGCCCAGCGCCCGCGCCGCCGCCCCGGCGGCGCGGCGGATCACCTCGGCGGGCCATTCGTCGCGGTGCTTACCCAGCCCGATCGTCAGCACGCTGGCCACCGGCAGCGACGCCACCACCAGCGGGTGCACCTGCTCGCTGCCGCCGGTCGCGCCCAGCGCCCGCAGACCGGCCTCGATCTCGGCGACCGCGTCGGCGTCCAGGAACGGCTCGGCCGCGGCGACGACCGCTCCCGGTCCGCCCTCGTCACCGGTCGAGACCACCGGAACGATCAGGACCGCTTTGGCGACCCCGCGACTCGGTAGCGACGCGGCCACGGCGACGGAAGGGGACTGGTAACCGGATTGGGTGCTCACCGGCATCACCCTACGGCCGGCTGCCGCCGTGCAGGTCGTAGGCCGTCACTGGTTCATCGAATCCCTTGAGCGTCAAGGGATCCTGGACGATCGCCGGCCAGTCCGGTAATTCCTCGTACACATCGGCTGCGGCGAGGATCTGGCCGGGCTGCGCGGCGGCGACGAGCCGGGCGGCCAGGTTCACCGGGTTGCCGAAGTAATCGCCGTTGATCGCCAGCATCTGGCCATAACCGAGGCCGACGCGGACCTGCAGTCCGGTCTTCCGTGCCCGTGGGTGGTCGACGAGGTCGACCGCCGCCCGCGCCAGCCGTTCGACGTTTGGGCTCACCCACATCACAGCGTCGCCGATGAATTTCACCACTCGTCCGCCGTCGGCATGCACGACGTCGGAGACGGTGGCGCCGAACTCGGTGAGCATGGCCGACAGCTCCGCGAGCGTGAGCAGCTGGGTCAGCGCGGTGAAGCCGGACAGGTCCATGAAACCGACGCCGCACACCATGCTGGCCGACGGGCCCCCGCCAAGCCCCTCGAGGAACGTTCGGGCGCTGACCAGGTGGTGGCGGTGGACGGCGTCGATCATCGCTCCGATGCGGGGGATGAGCTCCGTGGTCGCGCGCCAGGCTCGCGCTGTGGCGACTTCGTCCTGGGTGTGGCCGAGCCACACGTCGGGCTGGCTGACCCGGATCATCGACGACTCGGCCTCGGCGAGCCGGGCCATCGTCACGCCGAGCACCCGCAGGATGGTGTCGGCGAGGTCGCCGAACTGCGCCCGCATCGCGACCCAGGTCGCCAGGCCATCGACATCGGCCTGGCTCAACACCGGCGTGTCGCGACCCGCGACACTCAGGCCGAGCATCGTCCAGGCGCGCTCGACATCCTCGACCGGAACGTCCAGCGCCTTCGCGGCGCTCCGCAGGCTGTAGACCGGCGGCCCCGACCATCCCAGGACGTCACCGCCAAGCCCGAACAGCCGGCCGCGGCGCTCGGCCTCGGCCATCTCGTCAACGCTGAAGCCCAGGCCGTCCAGATATTCGATCAGGGCGGCTCGCCCGCGGGCATCGGCGATTCCGGCAGTCTCGAAGGCATCGAAATCAACCACCTGGACGAGTCTGCCTTAGGGTGGGGCGTCGTGAGCGAACTCCAGCACGGACCCCTCGAAGACCGCCACCGCGAACTGGCCGCGAGCTTCGCCGAGTTCGGTGGCTGGCTGATGCCGGTGTCGTACGCCGGCACCGTCGGCGAACACACCGCGACCCGTACCACCGTCGGGCTGTTCGATGTCAGCCACCTCGGCAAGGCGATGGTGCGCGGGCCGGGGGCCGCGCAGTTCGTCAACTCCGCGCTCACCAACGACCTGAGCCGCATCGGGCCCGGCAAAGCGCAATACACGTTGTGCTGCACCGAATCCGGCGGGGTGATCGACGACTTGATCGCCTATTACGTCGCCGACGACGAGATCTTTTTGGTGCCCAACGCCGCGAACACCGCCGCGGTGGTCGCCGCGCTGGCCGATGCCGCGTCCGCGGCGCTGAGGATCACCGACGAGCACCGGTCCTATGCGGTGCTGGCCGTGCAGGGCCCGCGCTCGACCCGGGTGCTCGACGAGCTGGGATTGCCGACCGCCATGGACTACATGGCCTACGCCGACGCGGCGTTCGCGGGCGTGCCGGTGCGGGTGTGCCGCAGCGGCTACACCGGTGAGCACGGCTACGAGCTGATGCCACCGTGGGAATCGGCCGGTGTGGTGTTCGACGCGCTGCTGGCGGCGGTCACCCGGGCCGACGGGCAGCCGGCCGGTCTGGGCGCCCGCGACACGCTGCGCACCGAGATGGGGTATCCGCTGCACGGTCACGAGCTGTCGGCCGACATTTCGCCGCTGCAGGCCCGCTGCGGCTGGGCGATCGGCTGGAAGAAAGACGCGTTCTTCGGGCGCGACGCGCTGCTGGCCGAGAAGGCGGCGGGTCCACGACGAGTGCTGCGCGGGCTGCGCGCGGTCGGCCGCGGTGTGTTGCGGCCCGAGCTGACGGTGACCGGCGGGGACCGCAAGGTCGGGGTCACGACTTCGGGAACGTTTTCTCCGACATTGAAAGTCGGCATCGCGCTGGCGCTCATCGACACCGATGCGGGCGTGATCGATGGCCAGCAGGTCAGCGTCGACGTCCGCGGCCGGGCCGTCGAATGTGAGGTGGTCCGACCGCCCTTTGTCGATGCGAAAACCCGGTAGCGGGCAGATATACAATCTCGCCATGACTAGCCGCCTGCTCGAGTTCACGGTGTCACCTGCCGCAAACCCGACGAGCGACGAGGTACGCCAATCGATCCTGGCGGACCCGGGTTTCGGCAGATATCACACCGACCACATGGTGTCGGTCGACTACGCCGAGGGCCAGGGTTGGCACAATGCGCGGGTCATCGGCTACGGCCCGATCGAACTGGATCCGTCGGCGATCGTGCTGCACTACGCCCAGGAAATCTTCGAAGGGCTCAAGGCCTACCGCTGGGCGGACGGGTCGATCGTGTCGTTCCGCCCCGACGCCAACGCCGCCCGGATGCGGTCATCCGCACGCCGGATCTCGATCCCCGAACTGCCCGACGAGCTATTCGGAGAATCGCTGCGGCAACTGATCGCCGTCGACAACGCCTGGGTGCCCCCGGCCGGCGGCGAAGAGTCGTTGTATTTGCGGCCGTTCGTGTTCGCCACCGAGCCGGGGCTGGGCGTGCGTCCGGCCAAGCAGTATCGGTACCTGGTAATGGCGTCCCCGGCCGGCGCGTATTTCCCGCACGGCCTGAAGCCGGTCAGCGTCTGGGTGTCGACGGAATACGTGCGGGCCAGCCCGGGCGGCACCGGTGCCGCCAAATTCGGCGGCAACTACGCTGCGTCGCTGGTCGCCCAGGCGCAAGCCGCCGACAACGGTTGCGAACAGGTGGTGTGGCTGGATGCCGTGGAACGCCGCTACATCGAAGAGATGGGCGGGATGAACATCTTCTTCGTGTTCGGCAGCGGCGGATCGGCGCGGCTGGTCACCCCGGAGCTGTCCGGCTCGCTGCTGCCCGGGATCACCCGGGATTCGTTGCTGCAGTTGGCTACTGACGCGGGCTTCAGCATCGAGGAACGCAAGGTCGACATCGACGAGTGGCAGAAGAAGACCGCGGCCGGTGAGATCACTGAGGTGTTCGCCTGCGGCACCGCGGCCGTCATCACCCCGATCGCCCACGTCCGCTACGGCGAGAATGAATTCACCATCGCCGACGGCGAACCCGGTGAAGTGACGATGGCGCTGCGCGACACGCTGACCGGAATCCAGCGGGGCACCTTCGCCGACACCCACGGTTGGATGACGCGGCTCGGTTAGGTGCGGGTCAGAACCGCACCAGTGCGGCCAGTAGCACCGCCGTCACCGTCGTCGTCAGTTCGATCGCCGCGCCCAGCACGTCACCGCTGATGCCGCCGAACCTGCGCACGCAGTGCGCCACCAACACCGCCGCGCAGCACAGCGCCACCAGCACCGCAACGGGTCCCCGCCAGGCACCGACGGCCACCGACACCGCGGCCAGCACCGCGATCCAGCCCGCCACCACCGGTGCCGACTGGGTGCCCGCGACGCGGGCACCCAGCACACTGCCCTGCATCGCCGGCACCGATCGACGGCAGGCCAGCACCGCCGCAACCCGACCGGCGCACACCGCCACGACGATCCCGACCGGGCTCAGCACCGAAAAGGCCAGCCCCTGCAGCGTGATCACCAAGACGACGGCCGCGACGCCGAACGGGCCGGTCGACCCGTCACGCATCACCTGCTGCGCGCGCTGCGGTGGGCGAAAGCAGCCCAGCCCGTCGGCGGTGTCGGCCACGCCGTCGATGTGCAGGCCACGGGTGGCGGCCAGCAGCGCGGCCACCGCCAACAGACCGGCCAGCGGGCTACCCGCTCCGAAGGCAAAAGCGCCGGCCCACGCCACGGCCGCGGCCAGCCCGCCCAGCGCGGCGCCCACGACCGGGAGCGCGGTCACCGTGCCGCGGCTCAGCGGCCGATCCGCTACACCGGGCACCGGCAGGACCGTCCCGAACCCGAAAGCCGTTGCCAGCGAGGCGATCACGATGACATCCGGTTGGACACACCCGCCGAAGAGAACGTGGCCATCGAGGACAGCGCGGCCACCGCGGCCCGCAGCACCGGCACCGCGACCAGCGCGCCGGTCCCTTCCCCCAATCGCATCCGCAGGTCCACAATCGGGTCGAGCGCCAACTGCGCCAGGGCCAGGTGATGCGCCGGTTCGGTGGAGCGATGCCCCGCTTGCCACCACAGCCGGGCGCCGGGCGCCAGGCGTTCGGCGACCAGAGCGGCCGCGCTCACCGCCAGGCCGTCCAGCAGCAGCGGGGTGCGCCGGACCGCCGCCTGCGCGCAAAAGCCGGCCAGCGCCGCCAGGTCGGCACCACCGCAACACCGCAGCAACCCGACCGGATCGCAGGCCACCGGCCCCGCCCGAAACAGCGCGTCGCGCACCGCCGCGGTCTTGCGCATCCAGCCGGCGTCGTCGACCCCGGTCCCGTGGCCGACCGCGGCAACCGGCTCGACACCGGTCAGTGCCGCCACCAGAACCGTTGCCGCCGTGCTGTTTCCGATGCCCATATCGCCACCGATGAGCAGGTCTGCTCCGGCGTCGACCTCCTCGTCGGCGATCTGCGCACCTGCCCGGATCGCGGCGGCGGTCTCCGCGTCGGTCAACGCGTCCTGGATTGCGATGTTTCCGCTGCCGGCCCGCACCTTGTGGGCGCCGATCTGCTCGGAGGGCGCATCGGCATTCACGGCCAGATCGGCGACCCGCACCGTCGCGCCGGCCACAGCGGTCAGCGCGTTGACCGCCGCACCGCCGGCCTCGATATTGGCGACCATCTGAGCGGTGACTTCTTGCGGGTACGCCGAGACCCCGGAGGCGGCGACGCCGTGGTCACCGGCGAACACCACCACCCGGATGCGTTCGAATTGTCGTGGCGGACAACGACCTTGGCACGACGCAACCCACACCGAGAGATCCTCCAGGCGGCCCAGCGCACCCGGTGGTTTGGTCAACGTGTCCTGGCGGGCGCGGGCCGCCGCTGCGGCATCAGCGTCGGGCGGCGACACCGGTGGGAATTTCATCGCGCCCCTGCCGGTTTGATCGACACCGGCTGCCCGGCCACCACCAGCACCACCCGGTCGCACAGGGCGGCCAGTCGCTGGTTGAGCGTGCCCAGCTCGTCGGCGAACCGGCGGCCCGACGCGGTGGCCGGTAGCACGGTCATCCCGACCTCCGGGCTGATGACCATCAACGCCGAACCGAACGAGGCGACCGCCGCGAGCAGGTCCTCGACCTCGACCGACACCGACCCGTTCTCCCACGCCCTGCGGTGATCGAACGTGGCGGTCAGCCAGCCGCCGACATCATCGATGAGGGTTGGCGTGTTCGGTGACTGTCGCAATTGTGTTGTCAGGTCGTAGGTTTCGATCGTCGACCAATGCGCGGGTCGGCGGTCGCGGTGCTCGGCCACCCGCCGCGACCAGGCCGCGTCGGCATCGGCCACCGGACCGGTAGCCAGATAACGCACCGGCTGGCCGGGCTGCACCGACTCGGTGATCGCGGCCTCCGCCCAGCGGGACTTACCCGACCTGATCCCGCCCAGTACCAGGGTTCGCACGGCGGTTCAGTAAAGTTCAAGCGACACGGCCGCCGCGCTTGACCCGGGGCCGAGGCGCCCGCATCCGGCGCATCTGAGACGCCCGGCCGGCAGCGTAAAGGCCTAGCTTCCAACGGCTTTCGGTGTTGGTCGGGAATTCCTGGTCGACCAGCTTGGTGACCTTGCGGCCCAAGACTATCCCGTCGATCACCATCAGCACCATCAACACCATCATCGCGGGTGACATGTAGGGCTGCAGCTGCGGGACGCCGAACATGACGAACATCAGCGCCAGCGCCGTCGGCAGGAAGAGGCCGAGCAGGTTGCGGCGGGAATCCACCACGTCACGGACGAACCGGCGCACCGGGCCCTGGTCGCGTGGCAGCAGGTAGCCCTCTTCGCCGGCCATCATCCGCTCCCGGCGGTCGGTCATCGCGGCCCGCCGCGTCGCGCTCTGGGCACGGCGTTCAGCGCGGCTGAGTTTGGGCCCGGCGACCGTTTTGCGCCGGGCGCGGGCCTCGGCGGCGGTCATCGGCGCCGGGGCGATTGGTCCCCTTTTCTTACGCCGCTTGGCGGCCTCGCGTTTGGGTGTGGGCCGGCCCTTGGGCGCGGTCGTCTGCGACCCGCGAGGATCGCCGGCGCCGGTATCGATTAGATCGGCGGCCACCGCCGACTCGTCGGCAGCGCGGTCGTCGTTCTTACGGCCCAACAGCTTCACGCTGGCCAGGTTACTGCGCGGTGGCATGAATCGGCATGCGGACTTTCCTACCCGGCCCTACGCTGGCTGGGTGGGCGGCTGGGCGGTTGGCGTTGATGGCCATACGCCGGCCAATACCCAGGTGCCGGCCCTGCGGATCCTGATCGCCCCCGATGGCTACGGCGACAGCCTGACCGCGGTACAGGCCGCCGGCGCCATTGCGGCCGGCTGGAACCGGGCACGTCCCGGCGATCAGTTCATCATCTCGCCGCAATCCGACGGTGGCCCCGGCTTCGTCGAAGTACTGGCCGGTCGGCTGGGTGAGCCGCGGCGGTTGCGGGTGTGCGGCCCGCTGGACGACGACGTCGAGGCAGCGTGGGTGTTCGATGCCGAGTCGGCTACCGCATACCTGGAATGTGCGCAAGCCTGCGGGCTGGCGTTGTTGGGTGGTCCGCCCACACCGCGGACCGCGGTCGCGGCCCACAGCAGGGGAGTTGGCCAGCTGATCACCGCGGCACTGCGGGCGGGCGCAAGACGGATCGTGGTTGGGTTGGGTGGCAGCGCGAACACGGACGGCGGCCGCGGACTCGTCGACGACCTTGGCGGCTTGGCGGCCGGCCGGCGTCAGTTGGCGGAAGTCGAGTTGATCGCGGCTTCCGACGTCGAATACCCGCTGTTGGGGCCGTGGGGTGCCGCCCGGATATTCGGCCCGCAGAAAGGCGCGGATTCGGCCACGGTGGCGACACTCGAGCAGCGGCTCACCGGGTGGGCCGTCGAACTGGACGCTGCCGCCGGACGGCCGGTGAGCGCGGAATCGGGCGCCGGGGCCGCCGGCGGGATCGGTGCCGCGCTGCTCGCGCTGGGCGGCCACTGCGAATCGGGTGCGGCGATCATCGCCGAACACACCGGCCTGGCCGACGACATCGCTGCCGCCGACCTCGTTGTCACCGGTGAGGGCCGGTTCGACGACCAGTCCCTGCACGGCAAGGTGATCGGTGCGCTGGCGGCCGCGGCGCGGTCACATCGGACCCCGGTGCTGGTACTGGCCGGCCAAGTCGATCTGGACGATTCCGCACTGCGATCGGCAGGCATCCTGGCCGCGTACGCGATCGCCGACTACGCCGGTTCGGTGCGGCTGGCGCTGGTCGATGCCGCCAACCAGCTGATGGGTCTGGCGTCTGCGGCCGCGGCGCACCTCGGGTATAGCGGGAATAGCGGGGTGACAAGGTACCTTTGACTAGGTGGGGTTTTGTGGGCGCTGCGCGCGGAGTGCAACCCACCGCACCCACGGCCGATTGGGCATGTACAGGTAGGGAGAAGCAATGACTGTTCAGGGCGAGTCAGCCACCACCACCCATGGCGTGATCTTGACCGACACCGCGGCAGCCAAGGCGAAGGCGCTGCTGGACCAGGAGGGACGCGACGACCTGGCGTTGCGCATCGCGGTCCAGCCCGGTGGGTGCGCGGGTCTGCGCTACAACCTGTTCTTCGACGACCGTTCCCTCGACGGCGACTTGACCGCGAAGTTCGGCGGCGTCACGTTGACCGTCGACCGGATGAGCGCGCCGTACGTCCAGGGTGCCTCGATCGACTTCGTCGACACGATCGAGAAGCAGGGCTTCACGATCGACAACCCGAACGCCGGCGGGTCGTGCGCCTGTGGTGACTCGTTTAACTGAGCACTAGTAGGCACCGGCGGTACGCAGCACGTACGAGCACACCAGCACCTGGTTGTGCTGGGACAATAGCTGGGCCATGCCCTGCACCGCCTCGCGCGGCGGGCCGCCGGTCGCCGGGGTGACCCGCATGGTGAACAACACCTGGGCCTGGTAGTTCGACCAGTACACGATCTTATCGATCGAGGTGACCTTCGCCTCGGAAAACTGCTTGCGAAACGCGTCGCTGCTCAGTTTGGCCAGCGCCTGGTCGGGCCGGCGGTCCCGAATGGCGTCGTAGATACCGCACAGCGTGTTGCGGGCGATGGTGTCGGTGTCGCGGTGTTCCAGCGCGTCCAGGTAGCCCTGGACCGCTGTCTTGGCCGTGGTGTCGGAAATCGCGCGGCCGGTGGGCTCGTTTTGCCGCACGCCGTAGACGATCGCAACCGTCATTCCCGCGATCAGCGCGACGGCCACCAAGACGCCCATTACCAGCCGTCGGCGGTGTGGTTTGGGGTAGGGCACCGGCGGCGGCAGCGGGCCCGGGTAGGCGGCCGACGGCGAAGCCGCCTCGCCGGGATGGGGTTGGGTGACCGGCTCGTCGGCGCCGAGCCCGTGGTTCGACGACTGCGGACCCGGCATCGATCGTTCTCCTCCGGCGTACTGGACTCGGGTGCGACAAACGGTCGCCGCCTACAGCTGGCGGGCGCGGGCGGCGAGTTCTCTAGGCAGGCTAGCGCACCACCGGCCACCGGCCGTGATGTAAGGCCGACGACGACCCCGGTAGTCTTACCTAGGCGAGCTTAGAAATTGAAGGGACTTTTCGTGACGATTGCGGTGACCGGTTCGATTGCCACTGACCATCTGATGCGATTTGGAGGCCGGTTCTCCGAACAGTTGCTCGCCGAGCACCTGCAGAAGGTTTCGCTGAGCTTTCTGGTTGACGACCTGGTGATCCATCGCGGCGGCGTGGCCGGCAACATGGCCTACGCCATCGGCGTGCTCGGTGGCGACGTCGCGCTGGTCGGTGCCGTCGGCAGCGATTTCAGCGAGTATCGCAAGTGGTTGCAGACACACGGCGTCAACTGCGACAACGTGCTGATCTCGACGACCTCGCACACCGCGCGGTTCGTGTGCACCACCGACCTGGATATGGCGCAGATCGCGTCGTTCTACCCGGGTGCGATGTCGCAAGCGCGCGACATTTCGCTCGCCAAGGTGGTCGACGACATCGGCACCCCGGAGTTGGTGATCATCGGGGCCAACGACCCGGAGGCGATGTTCCTGCACACCGAGGAGTGCCGCCGGCTCGGGTTGGCCTTTGCTGCCGACCCGTCGCAGCAGCTGGCCCGGCTGACCGGTGAGGAGATCCGCAAGCTCATCGACGGCGCCACCTACCTGTTCACCAACGACTACGAATGGGATCTGTTGTTGTCCAAAACCGGCTGGACCGAAGCCGATGTGATGGCACAGGTCGGGCTGCGAGTGACCACGCTGGGCCCCAAGGGCGTGGATCTGGTCGACCCGGACGGCACGGTGGTCCACGTCGACGTGGTGCCGGAGAACAGCCAGGTCGACCCCACCGGCGTGGGCGACGCGTTTCGGGCCGGCTTTTTGACCGGCCGCAGCGCGGGCCTGGGACTGGAGCGTTCTGCCCAGCTCGGGTCGCTGGTGGCGGTGCTGGTGCTGGAGTCGACCGGCACCCAGGAGTGGGATTGGGATCGTGACGTCGCGGTGGACCGGCTGGCCGGTGCCTACGGCCCGGACGCTGCTCAGGAAATCGCCGCCGCGCTGGCTTAGCCTCGATCCACCGATGAGCTGAGGTCCGGCTGTAGTGGTCGGTTGTGATGGTACGTGTCGGTGTGTGGGCATAAAGTATCTGCTGGTCTGCCCAGCTTTTCCTGTGCGCTCCGGTCGGGC
>NZ_JBOHHI010000168.1:0-10929 GCF_050700595.1 Mycobacterium sp. | reverse complement strand
CCCGCAGGCAGTGGCCCTCGTCGAGCAACAGCAGCGGCAGCTGCGCCAGTGCAGCCGGCGGCACCCGTCGCTTCCCCGATAGCCGATGTCCGGGGGGCAGCGCCAGCACGAAGTCCTCGTCGTAGATGGGAATCTCGGTGATTCCACCGGTCTCGGCGGGCAGGGCGATCAGCGCGGCATCCAGGGAGCCTTCGCGCAACGCGATCAGCAGCCGTTCGGTCTGATCCTCGACGACACGCAGGCTCAGCGCCGGCAACCGCTCGGCCAGCCCGGCCAACACCGTCGGCAGCACGTAGGGCGCCACCGTCGGGATCAGGCCCAGCCGCATGCTGCCCTGCAGCGGATCGGTTGTGCCCGCCGCCGCCGCGGTGAACGCGGTCACCGCCTCGATCACGGTTTGGGCCTGCGGCAGCAGCTGCCTACCCTCGGTCGTCAGGAAGACACGCCGGGTCGACCGCTCCACCAGCTGGACGCGCAGACCGGCCTCCAGCGCCGACAACGCCTGCGACAGCGTGGACTGACTGACACCGAGAGTGGTTGCGGCGCCGCCGAAGTGCTGCTTTTCCGCGACGGCGACAAAAGCCCGGAGACCGGCGATCGTCGGCTGATAACTCTTATCGGACATACCTATCAGTATAGTGGGAAGTATCACCTTTAGTTCAAAGTGATATTAGGGCAGAATGGAATCAATCCAAAGTTTTGACCAGATCCGATCTTGACCGAAGGAGTGACATGGCACTGCTGACTATTGGCGATCAGTTTCCCGCCTACACGCTCACCGCGCTGATCGGTGGTGACCTGTCGAAGGTCAACGCCAAGCAGCCGGGCGATTACTTCACCACCATCACCAGCGACGACCACCCGGGCAAGTGGCGGGTGGTGTTCTTCTGGCCCAAGGACTTCACCTTCGTGTGCCCGACCGAGATCGCCGCGTTCGGCAAGCTGAACGACGAGTTCGAGGACCGCGACACCAAGGTCTTGGGTGTCTCGGTGGACAGTGAATTCGTGCACTTCCAGTGGCGTGCACAGCACGAAGACCTCAAGAAGCTGCCGTTCCCGATGCTTTCGGACATCAAGCGCGAACTCGTCGAGGCCACCGGAGCGCTCAACGACGAAGGCGTGGCCGACCGGGTGACGTTCATCGTCGACCCGAACAACGAGATCCAGTTCGTCTCGGTAACCGCCGGTTCGGTGGGCCGCAACGTCGACGAGGTGCTGCGGGTGCTCGATGCCCTGCAGTCCGACGAGCTGTGCGCCTGCAACTGGCGCAAGGGCGACCCGACCATCGACGCCGGCGAAGAGCTGCGGAAGTCGGCCTGATGAGCATCGAAAACCTGAAAGCCGCGCTGCCCGAATACGCGAAGGACCTCAAGCTCAACCTCGGCTCGATCACCCGCAGCACCGAGCTGGGCGAGGAGCAGCTGTGGGGCACCCTGCTGGCCAGTGCCGCGGCCACGCGAAACACCCAGGTGCTAGCCAAGATTGGCGCCGAAGCGGCCGATTGCCTATCGGCCGAGGCGTATCAGGCCGCGCTGGGCGCCGCCTCGATCATGGGCATGAACAACGTGTTCTACCGTGGCCGTGGCTTCCTGGGCGGCGCCTACGACGATCTGCGCCCCGGGTTGCGGATGAACATCATCGGCACCCCCGGTGTGGAAAAAGCGAACTTCGAACTGTGGTGCTTCGCGGTGTCGTCGATCAACGGGTGCCCGGACTGCGTAGCCTCCCACGAGCACACGCTGCGCGAGGCCGGTGTTGGCCGGGCGGCGATATTGGAGGCGCTCAAGGCCGCCGCGATCGTCGCCGGCGTGGCACAGGCGATGAGCGCTGCCCAGACGCTGGCAGCCACCGGCTGACGGGGACGTAGACTCGCGCTCTGTGGGACTCAACGAGGTCGACCTCCAACACCTGCGTCGCTGCGTCGAACTCGCACGTATTGCACTCGACAACGGAAGCAGCCCCTTCGGCTCGATCCTGATCGGCGCTGACGGTCAGACCCTCTACGAGGACCGCAACCGGTGCACGGACGATGACTTGACGCAGCATCCCGAGTTCGCCATCGCCCGGTGGGCGGCGGCGAACCTCGCCCCGGTGCAGCGCATCCGGACCACCGTCTACACCTCCTGTGAGCATTGCCCGATGTGCGCCGCGGCTCACGGCTGGGCGGGCCTGGGGCGCATCGTGTACGCAACGTCATCGGCGCAGCTGTGGGGGTGGCTGGCCGATTGGCATGCGCCGGTACCGCCCGTGGCACCCTTACCGATCACCACAGTCGTGCCCAGTGCGGTGGTTAACGGCCCGGTGCCGGAGCTCGAGGACGAGATGAAGTCCCTCTACGCGGCCCGCTTTCGGACGTGAGCACGCCTTCTTGGGTCGAGCATGTGATCTGGTGGCAGGTCTACCCGCTGGGCTTTGTCGGCGCCTTTCCGGCTGATTCGCCGCCGAAACCGGATGAGCACCGGCTGCGGCGCATCACCGAGTGGTTCGACCACGCCATCGAATTGGGGGCGTCCGGGATCGCGCTGGGCCCGATCTTCGCCTCGCGCACCCACGGCTACGACACCACCGACCACTACCGGATCGATCCGCGCCTCGGTGACGAGGATGATTTCGACGTCGTGGTCACCGAGGCCCATCGCCGCGGGCTGCGAGTCCTGCTCGACGGCGTGTTCAATCATGTCGGACCCGATTTTCCGCGCGATCGCAAGGCGTGGTTTCGTGAGTACGCCTTCGAAGGTCACGGTGACCTGATCACGCTGAACCACGACAACCCCGAGGTCATCGACTACACCGTCGACGTCATGGCGCACTGGCTGCAGCGCGGCGCTGACGGCTGGCGGCTGGACGCCGCTTATGCTGCGCCACCGCAGTTCTGGGCCTCTGTTCTGCCGCGAGTCCGTGCTTCGCATCCCGACGCATGGTTCGTCGGCGAGCTCATCCACGGTGACTACGCCGCGGCGGTGTGCGACACCGGGTTCGACTCGGTCACCCAGTATGAGCTGTGGAAGGCGATTTGGAGCAGCCTCAACGACGGCAACTTCTACGAGCTGGATTGGGCCCTGCAGCGCCACAACGGCTTTGTGGAAAGCTTTTCGCCGTTGACCTTCATCGGTAATCACGATGTCACCCGCATCGCCAGCCAGCTCGAGCCGCCTGATCACCTGGCCCACGCGCTGGTGCTGTTGATGACCGTCGGCGGCATTCCCAGCGTGTACGCGGGCGACGAACTCGGTTACCGCGGTGTCAAGGAAGAGCGTTTCGGCGGCGACGACGCGGTAAGGCCCGAATTCGGTTCTCCCCCGGCCCCGCTGGATGCCAATGGCGCGCAGGTCTGGGCGCTGCACCAGTTCCTGATCGGGCTGCGACGGCGCCACCCGTGGCTGCACGCGGCCTCGACGACCGCGTTGCGGCTGGACAACCGGCACTACGTATATCGGACACACCACGGCGATGACGCACTGATCGTCGCGCTCAATGTCGACGACACCCCACTGGAGGTGAGTGTGCCGCGCGCACAGGTGATCGCCGGTTCGGGAGCCCCGCCGGACGAGGTCGTCGATGCGGTGGTGGTCGAACCAGGCGGCTGGCGGATTTTGCGGCCTAGCTGAGCCGTTTCAGCGTCAGCGGATCTTCCTCGCCGTCGTAGTACTTGTCGAGCAGCGCGACAAAATCCTCGTTGTCCGCGGTAGCACGGGCGAACAGCGTCATCGACGACCGCACCTTGAGGTCGTCGGGTGAGCCGAAGATGTCCTGGATCGAGCGGCCTTGTATTGCGCTGACCAGCTGGGCGTACTCATGCAGGCGCGGCCCGAGCACGTCGTGCTCAAGATAAGCCTGGGCCTCCGGTAGCGAGGAGATCGCATACCGCTCGGCCGTCGGACTGCGGCCCAGCCCCGAGACCTGGGGGAAGATGAACCAGATCCAGTGGCTGCGCTTGCGGCCGGCACGCAGTTCCTCGACGACGGTGTGGTAAACCCGAGCTTGCGCGTCGACGAAACGCTGCAGATCGAAGGGGTCAGGTGCGGAACTCATGTCACCACCGTTGCACAGACGGGTGCCGAAGGTCCGCGACCTCGCGCCGCTGATCCGGTTTCGCACGCCGCGGTTCGACCGCACCCGGCGCCGGCTGGACGCCGCGCTGACGATCCATGATCTGCGTCGCCTCGCTCAACGGCGCACCCCCCGGGCCGCGTTCGACTACACCGACGGCGCCGCCGAGGACGAGGTGTCGCTCGAGCGTGCCCGGCAGGCCTTCGGCGACATCGAGTTACACCCGACGATATTGCGCGACGTCACCAACGTGCGGACCGGGTGGGACGTCCTCGGCCAGCCGGTGGCGCTGCCGTTCGCGATCGCGCCGACGGGCTTCACCCGGTTGATGCACACCGAGGGCGAGATCGCCGGGGCCTGCGCTGCAGCGGCCGCCGGTATCCCGTTTTCGCTGTCGACCCTGGGCACCGCCTCGATCGAAGATGTCGCCGCCGCTATTCCACAGGGCCGCAAGTGGTTTCAGCTGTACATGTGGCGTGATCGGGACCGGTCGATGGCGCTGGTGCGACGGGCCGCCGACGCCGGATTCGACACGCTGCTGGTCACCGTCGACGTGCCGGTCGCCGGCGCGCGGCTGCGCGACGCCCGCAACGGCATGTCGATCCCGCCGGCGTTGACGCTGCGCACCGTGCTCGACGCCGCGCGCCGCCCGCGCTGGTGGTTCGACTTGTTGACCACCGAGCCGCTGGCGTTCGCGTCCCTGGACCGCTGGTCGGGCACCGTCGGCGAATACCTCGACACGATGTTCGATCCCAGCGTCACGTTCGCGGATCTCGCCTGGATCAAGACGCAGTGGCCGGGCAAGCTGGTCGTCAAGGGGATCCAAACCCTCGATGATGCCCGCGCCGCCGTCGGCCATGGCGCCGACGGTATCGTGTTGTCCAATCACGGTGGCCGCCAATTGGATCGGGCCCGGGTGCCGTTCCATCTGTTGCCGTCGGTGGCCCGGGAGCTCGGCGGCGACACCGAGATCCTGCTCGACACCGGCATCATGTCCGGTGCAGACATCGTCGCCGCCGTCGCGCTGGGCGCGCGATGCACATTGGTCGGGCGGGCCTATCTGTACGGGCTGATGGCCGGCGGCGGGGCCGGTGTCCGGCGTGCCATCGAGATTCTGTCCGGCCAGCTGACCCGCACGATGCGGCTACTCGGCGTCACTTGCCTGGAGGAGCTGTCGCCCAAGCACGTGACGCAACTACGGCGGCTGGTGCCGGTTGAGCCGCCGGTATGACGTCGCCGTGTAGTACGTTTCGGCAGCATGACTGCGTCTTTGTCGTTCCGCGTCGAACAACTATCGAGTGCGGAGCCTACCGCGCTCTATGACACGTTCCTGGACGTGGAGAGCTGGCCGCAGTGGATGCCGACGGTGTCGACCGCCTCGTGGGAACGGCGGGGAGCGCCGGGCACCGCGGTTGGCGGGATCCGGCGGGTACGTATGCGCGGCTCGAATGTGCGCGACGAGATCATCGGCGGAAGCCGACCCCACCATCACGCCTACACCACCTCGCTTCCGGGCTTTTGGCCCGTCAAGGATTACCGCGGTGATATCCGTATCGACAACCGCCCGAATGGAAGCCTCATCACCTGGACCGCCACCTTCGTATCGCCTGTCCCTGGGCTGGGAAAGCCGCTGCGGTTCATGCTGCGGACATTGATCACGCGATTAGCGGCGGCGCTGGCGAAAGAAGCAGAAGGCGTCACGACGATGAAGTGAACTGCATTTTGTGTCCCCGTTAAAACGTTCTTTAGCGAGTCGGCTGCCATCATCTGCTCAGCGGCTTTCAACCAACCCGGTCCGCCACGTTTCCACCGCTGTCGTCGCAACCGATGGTCTCGTCGTTGCGATCCAATCTCGGATAGCAAACGGTGTCGAAGAAATCGTGGGTTCGTTTCGGTGTTCATAGTCGTGTTCATAGTCGTGGTAATGCTTCGGATCGCGACCTCAGAGGCAGCAAAAACCAGTTACATAAGCGGTAGCGTCATTGGTTGCTGGCTGGGCTCTCGACGGTATTTGCCACCCCAAGCACTCGGCAACGCCCCAGCGGCGATGTGACGGGAGACAACCATGAAGCGCTGCATCGTCGGAGGACTGGTTGCCCTGCTGATGGCCGCAGAGCTGATTGCCTCAGCGCCGCCGGCCAGCGCCGGCTGCCAGTACGGAGGACCCATTATCAGCAAGTGCGATGGACCCGTCCAGCCTGACGGCACCTGGCAACGTTGCGTGGCAGTTGCCCAGTTGATGTATCGCGGCGCCAGTTCCTATCTGGTGCCCGACAGGCGCTGCGATTTGATGGGTCCTGACCAGCGCCCTTGGGATCTGGCCTTCGCCGACCCACCGACGCACATCGACGACTGAGCCGGGAACCCTTGGTGAAAGGAGAGAACCAGGAGCCATGGGTCTACGCCTGGATACCCACGACGGATCTCACTCAGTAACTGAAGGTCGTCGCGGGCTCATCACCGATCCACTGCCACAGCGGTATGGTCCCTTGGAGCTCGGCGCTGGCGATGAGCGAATCCGCGTCAAGTTTCTTGGCGTTGAAGCAAATCGGACAGACGTAGTAGTGACCACCGGCGGCCTCGTAGCGCTTCTGCAGATCGGCTAACGGAGGACAGCCTTCGCAGGCAACGCCCACAGCGGTGCCGTCGAGGGCAAGTCGAACCGCCTCCTTGGCGAGGAACATGAGCGTCGGGCGTCCGGATTCGGCGGCGCCGACTGCGACGAGGTAGGCGACGGTCACTTTCTCCGCGTCTTCGAGCCCGGTGGTCAGGCTGATCACGGCTTTAGTTGGCATGGAACTCCCTCGAATCTGTCGACGACCATGGCGCGCGTCGCCACACAATCAGACTTTAAGGCGTTGGCCTCGGTCTCGACATAGGTCGGCACATCACAGCCGCGTCCGCTGCGCGATGTCGTCGAAGAACTCGGCGAGCATAGCTTCGGTCAACGACGGGCGCGTCTCGCCGATGGCGGTCAGATAGTCCTTGGTGCAGGCTGGTTCGCCACGCCGGAATTCGATCTCGCGCTCGAACCCCAGCTGGGCTCCCTTGCGCGCGGCGAACTCGATATCGGCCGGGGTGAACATATCGGTCGCCGTCACCAACGCGTCGATGTCGACCGAATCTGCGGACTGGCCCAGGTACCTGGCCCAAACCGCCGCGCGCGCAGTCGCATCCGGCGGTCCAACCGGAATGATGTAGTCGAAGCGCCCGGGGCGCAGAATCGCCGAATCCAGCGAACGCACCGAGTTGGTCGCGCAGATCAGCAGTCGCTCGTCACGCTGACGAAACGTCGGAATCAGCTTGAGCAGTTCGTTGGTGACACCGTGCGCCGGATCCGACGGCACTCCGGAGCGTGACCCGGCGATCTCCTCGACCTCGTCGATGAACAACACCACCGCCTCCAACTCCATCACCGTGGTGAAGGCCTCGCGCAACGCGGCGGCCATCGCCACGTCGGGGGCAGCCAGCCGCGACGGCAACAGCTCGACGAACGGCCAGCCCAGTCGGCCGGCGACAGCCTTGGCGAAGCTCGTCTTACCGGTGCCCGGCGGCCCGAACAGGATCACCGCTTTCGGCGGCGAAACACCGTACTGGTCGGCGACGTCGGGCTCGGTCAGCGGTAGCACGATGCGCCGCTCGATGATCTGCTTTTCCGCTTCCATCCCGGCCATCGCCTGCCACAGCCCACGAGGCATGGGCTGCGCACCGAGTTCGGCCAGCAGGCCGGCGTCCGATGCGCCGACCGGGTCGATCTTCTCGAAGTACGTCAGCTCGACTCGCTCGTGGTAACCGCAGTTGCGCAGCGCCGCCATGCCGGTCGCCTCCGGCGCGAGCAGTGCGCCGATCCGCCGCACCCCGAGCGTGCGCAGCCGCAGCTCCAGCTGGCCGAGCAGCGCGCTGCCGATCCCGCGATTGCGCCAGCGGCCGCTCAGCCCGACGATCGAGATCCAGGCTCGTTCGCCCTGGGCCTGGGCCACGGCGATGCCGACCAGCTCGTCGCCGACCACCGCAACCACCGCAGGTTGGCCGGACCGGGCAGCCGACACCACCTCGGAGATCGGGAAAACCGGTGCGGGCTCGCCGGGTTGGCGGCTTTGATCCCAGACCGAGATCGCCTGGTCGAGGTCGTCGTCGTGAAAGTCGCGGAGTCGCCACGGGGGCATCGCCACACGCTGCAGTAATCCGCGTTCGGTCGAACCACCCATCCGGGTGACCAAGCGGGTGACGGCTGCCGCGGGAACAAACCACGGCCGGACAAGGTTGAGCGCAGCAGGCTTAAGTTTGGAGGATTGATGCCTGAAGCTGAATCGATGCCGGTGTTGTTCATCAGCGACCCGATCGTGTTGCCCGGCATGGTGGTGCCGATCACGCTCGACGATGCCGCCCGCACTGCGGTCGACGCTGCCCGCGCCAGCGATTCGGGCAAGCTGCTGGTCGCGCCCCGGCTCGAGGACCGCTACCCGTCTCACGGGGTGGTCGCGTCGATTCTGCAGGTCGGGCGGATCGCCGGTGGTGGCACCGCCGCCATCGTTCGCGGCGAGCGCCGGGCGCAGATCGGGGCGGGAGCCACCGGACCGGGCACGGCACTATGGGTGGAGGTGACCGAGGTCAGCGAACCCGAGCCAGGCGAAGAGATCCGGGCGCTGGCCGCCGAGTACAAAAAGCTGCTGCTGGCGATGCTGCAGCGCCGCGAGGCGTGGGAGATCGTCGACGTCGTCAACCGGTTGACCGACCCGTCGGCGCTGGCCGACATGGCCGGGTACGCGTCGTACCTGACCGACGTGCAGAAGCGCCAGTTGCTGGAAACCGAAGATGTCGCCGAGCGGCTGCGCGTGTTGATCGACTGGACCGGCGAGCACCTCACCGAGGTCGAGGTCAACGACAAGATCGCCGAGGACGTGCGGGCCGGCATGGACAAGCAGCAGAAGGAATTCCTGCTGCGCCAGCAGCTGGCCGCGATCCGCAAGGAACTCGGCGAGGGCGAACCGGACGGTTCAGATGACTATCGATCCCGGGTACAGGCCGCCGAGCTGCCCGGGAAGGTGCGCGAGGCCGCGCTGCGGGAGGTCGGCAAGCTGGAACGCGCCAGCGAGCAAAGCCCCGAGGGTGGGTGGATCCGGACCTGGCTGGACACCGTGCTGGACCTGCCGTGGAACACCAAAACCGAGGATTCGGCCGATCTGGCCGCCGCCCGGGAGATCCTGGACGCCGACCACCACGGTCTTCAGGACGTCAAGGACCGCATCGTCGAGTACCTGGCCGTGCGAGCGCGCCGCGCCCGGCGCGGTATGGAGGTCGTCGGCGGCCGCGGTTCCGGCGCGGTGATGGTGCTGGCCGGACCGCCCGGCGTCGGCAAGACCTCGCTGGGTGAGAGCGTGGCCCGCGCGCTGGGCCGCAAGTTCGTGCGTGTGGCGTTGGGCGGCGTGCGCGACGAGGCCGAGATCCGCGGCCACCGGCGTACCTACGTTGGGGCGCTGCCGGGCCGCATCGTGCGTGCCATCGGCGAAGCCGGATCGATGAACCCCGTTGTGCTACTCGACGAGATCGACAAGGTCGGCTCCGACTACCGCGGCGATCCGTCGGCGGCGTTGCTCGAGGTGCTCGACCCGGCGCAGAACCACACCTTCCGCGACCACTACCTGGACTTGGATCTGGACTTGTCCGACGTGATGTTCCTGGCCACCGCCAACGTCATCGAGAACATTCCGTCGGCGCTGCTGGACCGGATGGAGCTGGTGGAAATCGACGGCTACACCGAGGACGACAAGGTGGCCATCGCCCGCGACTTCCTGCTGCCCCGGCAGCGGGAGCGGGCCGGGCTGACCGCGGACGAGGTGACGGTGACCGAGGCCGCGCTGCGCAAGATCGCCGCCGACTACACCCGCGAGCCGGGGGTGCGGCAGTTCGAGCGGCTGCTGGCCAAGGCGCTGCGCAAGGTCACCACCAAGCTGGCCGACTGCCCTGCTGCAGTGACCGTCGACGAGGCGGATCTGGTCGGCTATCTGGGCCGGCCGCGGTTCACCCCGGAGTCGGCCGAACGCACGGCGGTGCCCGGCGTGGCGACCGGTCTGGCCGTGACCGGGCTCGGCGGCGATGTGCTCTACATCGAGGCCGGCTGCAACGACGGCGAACCCGGTCTGCAGTTGACCGGTCAGCTCGGCGATGTGATGAAGGAGTCCGCGCAGATCGCGCTGTCGTATGTGCGCTCGCACGCTGCGGAATTGGGCGTCGACCCCGTGGCGCTGGAGCGGCGGATCCACGTGCACGTGCCCGCCGGTGCGGTGCCCAAGGACGGCCCGTCGGCGGGTGTGACGATGGTGACCGCGCTGGCGTCGATGGCCACCGGCCGGCAGGTCCGCTCGGACGTCGGAATGACCGGCGAGGTGACCCTGAACGGCCGGGTGCTGCCCATCGGCGGTGTCAAGCAGAAGCTGCTGGCCGCCCAGCGCGCCGGTCTGTCGACGGTGTTCATTCCGCAGCGCAACGAGCCAGACCTCGATGACGTGCCCGCCGAGGTGCTCGAGGCGCTGGAGGTCAAGCCGATGACCGACGTCGCCGAGATTGTCGCGCAGGCCCTGGAGCCGGTTGAGGTGGCGACGGCGGCCGCGTGAGCTACGCTCGCCAAGCATGGCGGACGTACCCAATCTCAAGCGGCGCTTGGTCCACACCGCGCAGCGCCTCGTCGTCAATCCGGTTGGCCGGCGGCTGCCGGTGACCATGCTGGAGACCATCGGCCGAAAGTCGGGTCGGCCGCGGCGCACCGCGGTAGGTGGCGGGGTAGTCGGCAACGCGTTCTGGATGGTCTCCGAGCACGGCGAGCATTCGGATTATGTGCACAACATCAAGGCCAATCCCGCGGTGCGCGTGCGCATTCAC
>NZ_JBOHHI010000167.1:0-37407 GCF_050700595.1 Mycobacterium sp. | reverse complement strand
TTCATCGTCATGCTGGTGATCACCCGGAGCATCATCGCCGCCGCCGTCATCGTCGGCACCGTGTTGCTGTCGCTGGGCAGCGCCTTCGGGCTCTCCGTGCTCATCTGGCAGCACCTCATTGGGCTCGATCTGCATTGGATGGTGCTGGCCATGTCGGTCATCATCTTGTTGGCGGTCGGTTCGGACTACAACCTGCTGCTGGTTGCGCGGTTCAAAGAGGAAATCCACGCCGGTCTGAAGACCGGCATCATCCGCGCGATGGGCGGCAGCGGCTCCGTCGTAACGTCGGCGGGTCTGGTGTTCGCTTTCACGATGATGTCCATGGCCGTCAGCGACCTGGCTATTGTCGGACAGGTCGGCACCACTATCGGCCTGGGCCTGTTGTTCGACACGCTGGTCGTGCGGTCGTTTATGACGCCGTCCATCGCGGCATTGCTCGGACGCTGGTTCTGGTGGCCACAGCGCGTGCGCACTCGCCCCGCCAGTGGCTTACTCCGGGCTCAGCCACCCCGTCCGGTCGTGCGCGAGTTGCTGACGCAAGATTCCCGGTGACGCTCTGACGCCGGTCGTCGACGACCGATTGCCGAAGTAAGCCGCAATTCACGCCACGTGCGTTATCCTCTGCGCCGTGGCGCAACTCACCTTCCAGCGCGCCCGGACGGAAGAAAAGAAACGGCAGCGCGCCGCGGCGCTCGTGGAAGCTGCTCGCTCGTTGGCGCTGGAGGTGGGCGTCGCGTCGGTGACGCTGACCGAAATCGCCAGCCGCGCCGGGATTCACTATTCCGCGGTGCGCCGCTACTTCACCTCCCATAAGGAGGTGCTCTTGCACATCGCGGCCGAGGGCTGGATGCGGTGGGCCGAAACGGTGTGCGAGCGATTGCGCCAGCCGGGTGCGATGCCGCCGTCGCGGGTCGCCGAGACATTGGCCACCGGTTTGGCCGCCGACCCGCTGTTCTGCGATCTGCTCGCCAACCTGCACTTACATCTCGAGCACGAGGTGGACCTCGACCGGGTGATCGAGATCAAGCGCGTCGGCGACGCCGCCGTGATATCACTCGCGGACGCGATCGAGCAGGCACTGCCGGCGCTTGGGCGACCAGGTGCGCTCGACCTGCTGCTTGCGGCTTACGCGTTGGCTGCGCCCCTATGGCAGATCGCCCACCCACCGCAAGGGCTCAACGACGCCTACGCCGAGCAGACGGAGGTCCCGCCCGACTGGAACATCGACTTCACCGCCGCGCTCACCCGGCTGCTGACCGCAACCTGCATCGGGTTAATCGCACAATCCGACTGAGTGGAGCTCACCAATCCCAGACGGACATGTCATTCGGTGGGTATTTCGCGCAGTTGTCGGTTTCTTTCGCGACGACACCCTTGTTGTTGAAGAAGATCTTGAAGTTGTTGACCCATGCCTTCGTCATCGGGTCGGACTGGGTGTCGTACAAGTGTTCCGAGTAGTCCCTGCGCTCTGCCGGCGTCAGTGAGTAAAACCAGTGCGCCTTGTCTTGGACTGTCTGCTGAAAATTCTGGTGATTGTGGTAGTCGTTCATGTACCGCTCGTAATAAATCGGGGAGTAGTCTCGCGCGGCCGCCAGTATTTGCTCTGCGGTGCAGGTCGTATTGATCATCCGCCGCGGTATCGGGTAGTCCTCGGTGGAATCGGCTGCTGCGGTGCCGGCGAGGATGACTGCTGCGGTACCGGCAGCCACTACCGCTCCGCCGGCGCGGACAAAGGTGCTCAGACGAGACTCGCGCATAGCGGCCACTATAACGCCCCAGTAAAGTCCATGGTTAGCGAATCTTACGATCGGTATCCCGGTGCCGTTGACCTGCGGCTCTGATCTCAAGGCCGATGTGCACCCGTCGATAGCGCTCCGTACGATCGACTGCGGGTAGTGTCGGTAACGGTAAAATCGCCGCTACCCGTCCGCACCACTCTGGGCGATCGCAGCTTCCCCAGCCAGTGCGGTTTTCGAAAGGTCGCGGGATGAAAGCACTCGGGATTGCGGCGGCAGCCGCCATGGCTTTCGCGCCGTTCTCGGTGGTAGCCAGCACATCCGGTGTGGCACAAGCGGCTCCCTGTGCTGGCGCTGGGGCAAACCCCACATTCTGCGACGAATGTCTGTTTTGGGTGGCGACGTATCAAATTCCGACGCCACGCTCGTGCTACGAAGCCGCGCCGCCGCGCCCGGCCCAGGCGCCCCCGAGCAGGGTGCCGGTGCCGACTCCGGAGGTCCCGCCGGAGCTCGCGCCGCCGAGTGTTACGCCGGTGGAGACCCCACAGGTCGTTCCGCCAAGTCCCCCGCCCCTGCGGACAATTCCCGGGCCAAAGATCAATCCGCGGCGCCCCGGGGCGCCAAGAGGCGCGTTGATAACACCGCCGAAGGGGCTGGATGCGCCGCCACCGGCGGTCGCGGCTGCCAAGGCCGCACCGGCGACGCGGTTTAATCCCGGCATTCACCAGATGCTGCAGCTGGTGGACTTCAACCAGCAGGTGCAGACTGTGGTCAACGCGCACAACGGCAACGTTGACGTCATAAAGGCCGATAACCAAGCGCTGCCGCGTCCCCGACATTGGGACTACATCGACTACGACGCCTACCACCGCCCCACCCTGTACAACCCGCTCAATCAGGCGATGACCTTCCGCTTCTTCTACAACGGCGCCTACCGGGAGGCGTACGCGCCGGCCGGTGGCCGGATCGTGCTCGATGCCGCCATCCTTGGCCTGTTCCCGTTCACCGCGGTCGGCGACAGCTATCTGGCGTCAGGCAGCTTCTACGGCGGGGCCTGGATACCGCCGCCCGACGGTCGGGACGGCCCACCGCCGCCGGACTACATCCCGCCGGCGCCGCCGGAGGTGTACCAGAACGTCACGGCCACTGTCCCTGCCGATGACCAGATCGTGGAAGTCGGCCAAGTGGAGGTGGTGGGCCACGACGATAGCCAACCCGCGGGCAGCCAGGACACCTTCCTGCTCGACGACTCCACCTTGGCCTGGGGTCAGGTCAACGATCCCAGCAGCAGCGCCCAAATCAGGGTGACCAAGACTCAGTCGCTGCCGGGCGTCGGGCCGACCGACAATGGCAGCTTCTTAGTGGCGCTGGCCGCTCACGAGGGACCCACCCAAGCCACCAAACCCTGGTGGCCCTCGGCGCTGGGCTACGGGGTGTTGGCGATAGCAGTGTGTCTTGTCGCGTGGATGATCAGTCGTGGAAACGGAGCGCGGATCTGACCGCTAGCCCCCTGGTGTGGCGGAATCGATGCGGGTAGCTAGCGCAGTGCTCACTTCCGCCTGTTTCTCCTGTTCAGCTCGGCATCCCTGCTCGGCTGCACCCGCTTCGGTTCGCCCGGCATCTTGGGATAGTTGGGCGGATACGGCAGATCGCCGAGCCCGCGCTCTTCGTCAGCGGCGACCAGGTCAAGCAGCGGCGCGATCGACTGCTTGACCAAATCCATCTGCGCCCACGGGTCGTCGCGGCCGGCCAGCAGATCGGGCACGGTGGCGATGGTGTAGTCGTCGGGGTCGGCGCCGGCGAGCTCATCCCAGGTCAGCGGCGTCGACACCGTCGCGATCGGGGTTTTCCGCACCGAATACGCCGACGCGAACGTGCGGTCCCGGGCGTTTTGGTTGTAGTCGATGAATATGCGCTTCCCGCGCTCTTCTTTCCACCACGACGTCGTCACCGCGTCCGGCACCCGCCGTTCCACCTCGCGGGCGAGCGCGATCCCGGCACGGCGCACCGCGATGAAATCCCAGTCGGTCTTGATCCGCACGAACACGTGCACGCCGCGGCCCCCGGACGTCTTCGGGTAGCCGACCAGGCCGAGTTCGTCGAGCAGTGGCCGCAGCACCTCGACGGCGACCGCACGGGCCTGCGCGAACCCGGTGCCCGGCTGCGGATCGAGGTCGACGCGCAGCTCGTCGGGGTGCTCGGTGTCCGGGCAGCGCACCTGCCATGGATGCAAGGTGACCGTGCCCATCTGTGCGGCCCACACGATCGCGGCCGGGTGGGTCACCTTCAGCGCGTCGGCGGTTCGGCCGGACGGGAAGGTGACCC
Source organism: Mycobacterium sp. (assembly GCF_050700595.1). Lineage (GTDB taxonomy): Bacteria > Actinomycetota > Actinomycetes > Mycobacteriales > Mycobacteriaceae > Mycobacterium. Next base: position 33,346 of record NZ_JBOHHI010000167.1, on the reverse strand, counting down.
GGCAGGTGTCCAGATAGTCGGGATGGTGTTGCGGTATCCGCGTCTGGTAGATCTCCTCGCCGTCGATGCCCTCGGGAAAGCGCTGCAGGTGCACAGGCCGGTCGCGCAGGGTGGCCAGCATCGGCCCGCGAGCCACCGTCAGGTAGTACTCGACGAGGCGGCGCTTGGTGCCGGCCGGACCCAGCGCCGGGAAATACGACCGGTCCGGGTTGGTCAACCGGACCGCAATCCCGTCGACATCGAGTTCTTCCGCTGCAGCAGCCATATGTGGATTCCAGCACGCCGCACGCCAAAATGAACCAATGGACTTACCCGTCATGCCACCGGTCTCACCGATGCTCGCCAAAGCGGTTGCATCGATCCCACCGGATTCGTCCTACGAGCCCAAGTGGGACGGATTCCGGTCCATCTGCTTCCGCGACAACGACGAGGTCGAGCTCGGCAGCCGCAACGAGCGGCCGATGACGCGCTACTTCCCGGAACTGGTCGCGGCGGCCAAGGCCGAGCTGCCAGAACGTTGCGTGATCGATGGCGAAATCGTGGTCGCCACCGACCACGGTTTGGATTTCGAGGCTTTACAACAGCGCATTCACCCCGCCGATTCACGGGTGCGGATGCTCGCCACGCGGACGCCGGCATCCTTCATCGCGTTCGACTTGCTCGCCCTCGACGACGACGACTACACCGGCCGACCATTCAGCGAGCGACGCGCCGCGCTCGTCGACGCACTGGCCGGCTCAGGTCCCGCCATCCACGCCACCCCGGCCACCACCGATCTGGCAACCGCACAGCGATGGTTCGAGGAGTTCGAGGGAGCCGGCCTCGACGGGGTGATTGCCAAACCCTTGACGATCACCTATCAGCCGGACAAGCGTGTCATGTTCAAGATCAAGCACGAGCGGACCGCCGACTGCGTGGTTGCCGGCTACCGGGTACACAAGTCCGGCGACGGCGCGATCGGCTCGCTACTGCTCGGCCTCTACCAAGGCGATGGCAGGCTGGCATCGGTCGGCGTCATCGGCGCCTTCCCAATGGCCCAACGGCGGAAACTCTTCACCGAGCTGCAGCCGCTCGTCACCACCTTCGATGGCCATCCCTGGGATTGGGCCGCCCATGCAGCAGGCGAACGCACACCACGCAAGAACGAAACCTCTCGCTGGAACGCCGGGAAGGATTTGTCATTCGTGCCGCTGCGGCCCGAGCGGGTGGTCGAGGTCCGCTATGACCACATGGAAGGCGAACGATTTCGCCACACGGCCCAGTTCAACCGTTGGCGGCCCGACCGCGACCCACGTTCATGCACCTACGCGCAACTTGAACAGCCGCTCAAGTTCAGCCTTAGCGACATCGTTCCCGGCCTGGCCCCGGCAATGCCTGACTGACCACCCGTCGCGCGGCGGTCACGTATCGCGCAGGAAGTCGACGATATGGCCGGCCAGTTCCGCGCCGGCATCCTCCTGCAGGAAATGCCCGGCGTCGCGCACCACCGGATGCTCGATGCCCTGGGCGCCGCGCATCGCGCGCTGAAAGATCGGCGCCATCGCCCCGGTGATCGGATCGCCGTCGCTGAACGCAACCAGCATCGGCGTCGGGCTTTCGCACAGCTTGGCCCACGCCGACCGGTTGGCCGGTGCCGCCGGGTCGTCGGGTGCGGTCGGGATCAGCTCCGGCATGGCGCGCGGTGCGCCGCAGTAGCTGTCGTCGGGGAACGGCGCGTCGTAGGCCGCACGGACGGCATCGCTGATCGGCCGGCGGCAGCCCCCCTGCACGAACCGGCCGATGTCCAGCGACGGCTGGTTCTGAATCGTCTCGCGGAATTGCCACCAGATCTTCGGCATTGGGATGTCCCCGGTCGGCAATCCGGTGTTGGCGACGACGATCCGGCTGAAGCGGTCCGGATTCTCGGCGGCCACCCGCAAGCCGATAAGCCCGCCCCAGTCCTGCCCGACAAGAGTCACCCGCTGCAGGTCCAGCACGTCGAAAGCCAGCGCCCGGATCCACTCGACGTGGCGCGCATAGCTGTGGTCTTCGCGCCGGACCGGCTTGTCGGAACGACCGAACCCGACCAGATCCGGGCAGATGACGCGATGCCCGGCCTCGACCAGTACCGGAATCATCTTGCGGTACAGAAAAGACCACGACGGCTCGCCGTGCAGCATGAGCACCGGGTCGGCGTCGTCCGGTCCGTCCTGCACCCAGGCCATCCGCAACGTACCGCCCTCGTCGTCGGAAACTTCGCAATACTGTGTGGTGTAAGGGAATTCGGGAAGATTCGTAAACCGGTCGTCGGCTGTTCGCAATGTCTGCATGAGTGTGAACACTAATTCGCCAACGACGGATGCGCCATCAGCCGGTCCAGCAAGGGCCGCTGGCCCTTGAGTAGCTTGGTCCTGGCGTCTGCGATTGGGAACCAACCCACGCGGTCGACCTCGGGAAACTCGGCGAGTTTGCCCGAGCCTTTGGGCCATTCCAGTTGAAAGGTGTTGCTGTGCGCGCCGGTGATGTCGAGATCGGCCCGCACGGCGAACGCCGTGATCACCTTGCCGCTGGGTTGTTTCAGCGTATCGAGGTCGATGCGCGGCCCAGCCGGCACCGGCAGTCCGAGTTCTTCGACGAACTCGCGCTGCGCCGCCACCCAGGGGTCTTCCCCATCGATGTACTCGCCCTTCGGGATCGACCACGCCCCGTCGTCCTTGCGGGCCCAAAACGGGCCGCCTGGATGGGCGATGAGGACTTCGACGGCGGCGATCGCAAGCCCGACGTCGTCGTGCACCTTATACAACAGCAGCCCCGCACTCAGCTTGGGCATGATCGGCTAGACCCCGACTGCGCGTTCCAAGTCTTTGAGCGAGGTTTCCAGGTGACCGAGCAGTCGCTGCAGATGCGGAACACTGCGCCGGCATCCGACCAAGCCGAAATCGAGCTTGTCGGCGTTGTTGACCACCGTGATGTTCAACGCCTGCCCGTCCAGCGCGATCGACATCGGATAGTTGCCGTCGAGCCGTGCGCCTCCCCAGTACATCGGCTCGGTTGGTCCGGGCACGTTCGAGATCACGACGTTGAACGGCGGCCGCGCCGAGGAGACGTAGCCCGGGACCGCGGCGAGCGCCAGCGGCGCGATCAGCAGCGCTGACAACGCCATGGCCTGAAGTCGGGGCAGCTCGGAGAACACTTTCTTGTTGCGGCGCATCGACTCGCTGATCGCCGCCAGGCGGTTCGCCGGATCGTCGACGTGGGTGGCCAGGTTGCACAGGATGCTGCCGACCATGTTGCCGCCGCTGTCGGCATCGTCGTCTTTGCGCAGGCTCACCGGGACCATCGCAACCAGCGGTGTGTCGGGCAGCGCATGTTGGTCGGCCAGGTAGTAGCGCAATGCGCCGGCGCACATCGCCAGGACGACATCGTTGAAGCTCACGCCGGCGGCCTGCTTGATGCTTTTGACCCGGCCGAGTGAGTAGGACTGAGCCGCGCACCGGCGCGCGCCCCCGATGCGGACGTTGAGCATGGTGCGCGGTGCGGCGAACGGCAGGGTCAACTGCTGCTCCAGTAACGCAGCGCGCACCAAGCCCAACGTTGACGGGGCAAGTGCGGCAACGGATCCCGCGGCTCCCACGAGCATCTGCCACCGCGACCGACGCTGCGAGTGACGCCGCCGGGACAGAGTCCAGACTGCCCGCGGCTCCGGGTCATTCGGGTCGGTGGACAACCTGCGCTGCATCAGCTTCAGCGCCGAGACACCGTCGATCAGGGCGTGGTGAAACTTGATGTACAGTGCGAACCGGCCGTCGTCCAGCCCCTCCACCAGGTGGGCTTCCCACAGCGGGCGGTGGCGGTCGAGCAGGCTGCTGTGCAGCAGCGAAGTGAGCTCGAGCAGGTCGCGGACCCGGCCCGGCGAGGGCAGCGCCGAGCGACGCACGTGGTAGTGGATGTCGATGTCGTTCTCGCCGTCGTAGGTCCAGCCGAGGTTGGCGATCCCGCCGAGTATCTGACCGGGGCGCTTGAGGAATGTGGGCTGAAAGTCGGTATTGGCGATCAACGCCTCGTAGATGTCCCGGGGAAATTCCGGCCCGGCGCCCGCCGGCGGCTCGAAGAGCTGCAGGGCGCCGACGTGCATTGGATGCTCACGGGATTCGGTCAGCAGGAATATCGAGTCGGTGGGGGTTATCAGCTCCATCAGCCCATTAAACCGTGGCAGGCAATGCCGTCCACGAATCAAAGCAACGGCTGACTCAACCCATCACAGGCCGGGAATGCCGGGTATCCCACCGCCGTGGATTATGCCCGGCAGACCGGGAATCCCAGGGCCGGGAATGCCCGGACCCGGAATGCCCGGACCCGGAATCGGCGGCCTGGGCGCGGGCAGTTGTGGCACGGGTAACTGCGGCAAGGCCGGCGGGGGCGGCGGAGCCGCCGGCGGGGGCGGCGGGGCCGCCGGAGCGGGCGCGGGTGCTGGAGCAACGGGCGCGGGCGCTGGCGCAGCAGGCGGGGGTGCCGGCGCCGGCTTGGCCGGGACGACGGCGTTTTGGCCAAGATTGGGCCGCTGGTCACTGTGCGGCCGGATATCAAGCGCCAGCGCGATCGCCAATGCCGCAACACCGACGACGAAGATCGTCAACACTCCCAGCGCCACCAGGAACGGCTTGCGCTCGTGCTCGTTTTCATCGACGGCGCCGAAGCCGAGTCCGGTTTGACCGTCGGCCAACACGTCCGCCCCCCCGACGGCGGTATAGGCATCGGCGTCGTCGACCGGGTCGGCGCTGTAGGCGAGCGCGTGGTCGCTTTCGGTGGCACCGTCCACTGCGCCCGCCGCGACGCCGGGTCCGGCCAGACCGGCGGCCAGCGCCATCTCCGGGTGGACGGCGCCGGTGCCGGGATCCTGCGCGTAGGCCAGCGCGGCGGTGGACGAATTGAACAGCGGCGCGTGCGCCGACGCCAGGGCAGCCCCGCGAGCCAGCGCGGTCTCCGGCTCGCTGGGTACGCTCACCAAAAGCGAGGTCGCCCCTTCCAGCGCTGATTTGATCATCCCGATATCGACGCCCGAGCCGACAACGAACAGGCCGTCCGGACGCGATGCCAGTCCGTCGGCACTCGAGGTCATTGTGGTTAAATGTGCGACCGCGTCGGTGTCATCGTCTGGTAGCGGTTCTCGGCGCACATCGGTGATCGAACCGTCGGCGGAGTCGACGACAGCCAGGGTCGCGCTGTCCGGCTCGACGAACAGCAATCCGGTCTGGGCGTAGCCGAGCGCGGAGCCGACCGTCTGGGTCAGCGCGGCGGCAGCCAGGAAGGCCGACACGAGCATGACGTTCTCGATTTTGCGCGCGGCCAGCGCATCGCGCAGCGCGCTGGCCTCGATCGGATCGGTCCAGGTCACGCCCGTCGATGCCAGCCGGTAACCACCCTCGGCGGCACTTTCGCCGGTGCCAACGATCGCCCCGACCACCTGGTCGGCGGCACTTGGCGTGGGCGGGTTGTCGGGTTGCCCGTTGGTGATCTCGAAGTTGTCCTCTTCGACGGTGACGCCGTCGGCGTTTTCACCTTCGACGAGCACCATTCGCACGGTCTCCGGCGCCATCGACACACCTAAGACGATGTCCACAGCTCCTCCAAGGCCGCTGGCCGGGCACGGAGGGAGTCTGCGCGGAGACCGATCCACTGCCGCGGTACCCCACGCAGGCCCCCCGGTGACCCTAGTGCTTTGACCTTACCCGGTGCCGCAATAGCCGCCTCAAGGCATCTCCTCGGCCCACGCGATATGCCGCTCGAAGCCAAGCGTTGTCGCCATGTCGCGATAGCGGTCCCTCAAGTCCGGATAAGCCGCGGTATCGCCGCGAGCGCATGCCAGCAGGGCCTGCAGTCGCAACAGCCAGATATCACGCACCGCCAGACCGGCATCGGCCGGCGCCGCCGCCAACCGCGCGATCGCGGCCTCGGCTTCGACCAAGTCGCTCTGGGCCCCACGATCGAGCAATGTCTCGACCAAAACACCCGTCGCAGGAACGCCCCATTCCAGTAGTCGCTCACCCGCTCCAACTCCTGAGCATGCTTTGGGCTGCGCGCTGATAACAACGTTGCACCGACGATGCCGGGATGCCCGGCGCACGCGCGATTCGTCGGAACGACTGACCGCCCTGGCGGCGGCGCCGCACGTCGGCGTCGCGCTCGTTCATTGCTTCACAGTCCCGCCGCGACGAACGCGGGCATGTCGCCGGGCGTGAACGGGCTTGCCCTTCAGCGGATGCTCGAGCACACGTCGGCCAAGGTCACTTTGGACACCTACGCAGACCTGTTCAACGACGACTTAAGCGCAGTGGCGGTCACGCTGCCTAGCCGTTACTCGTCGGGAAATGTGCTCAAAATGTGCGCACACGGTGCCGACGAGAGCCCGTAAGCAGGCTTTGACCTGCATAAAAGTTGGCGGTGGCGGAGGGATTTGAACCCTCGGACGGGGGTTACCCGTCACACGCTTTCGAGGCGTGCTCCTTAGGCCGCTCGGACACGCCACCGCCGGACAGCTTACCGAACCCCGATCCGCTCACCCCAAGCGCTGGCGGGCGAAGAAGGCCTCCAGCAATGCGGCGCACTCGTCGGCGAGCACCCCGGCGCGCACGGCGGGCCGGTGGTTGAGCCGCCGGTCGCGCACCACGTCCCACAGCGAGCCGACCGCGCCGGTCTTGGGTTCCCACGCCCCGAAAACCAGCCGCTCCACCCGCGCCAGCACCAGCGCGCCCGCGCACATCGTGCAGGGCTCGACGGTGACCGCCAGCGTGGTGCCGGTCAGCCGCCAGCCTTCGCCGAGAACACGGGCGGCCGCCCGCAGCGCCAGGATCTCCGCATGCGCGGTCGGATCGCCGAGTGCCTCACGGGCGTTCACCGCACTGGCCAGCTCGGTTCCGTCAGCGCCGACTACCACAGCACCCACCGGAACATCTCGCGGACCCGCGGTAGCGGCAACGGCCAGCGCAGCGCGGATCAGCTCGTCGTCGCCGATCACCGCCCGAGACGGTCGAGCACCGCCGACAGTTCCTCGGCGAAGCCCATCTCCCGAGCGATGCGGCCGAGTTGCTCATCGGCGTACAAGTCGGTCTCGTCGAGGATCACGCCGAGTACCGCTTCGGGCAGTCCGATGTCCGACAGCAATCCGAGATCGCCCTCCTCAAACGGGTCGGCGTCTTCCAGATCCTCGGCTTCGATGTCCGCGTCCAGGGTTTCCAACACTTCGGCGGCGATGTCGTAGTCGAGCGCCGCGGTGGCGTCCGAAAGCAGCAATCGGGTTCCCGACGGCCCCGGCCGCACGATCACGAAGAACTCGTCATCGATGTCCAACAGCCCGAAAACAGCCCCCGCGCTCCGCAACTCACGCAGTTCGGTCTCGGCCTCGGCCAAACTGGTCAATGCTTTACGGCGCATCGGAGCGCAACGCCACTTGCCGTCTTCACGCACGACAGCAACGCCGAACCCCTCCGGCGTGTCCGCCTGCGCGGAGGCGCGCTGTGCTGTCATGCGCGCAACGGTAGTCCCTGACCAGCAAATTGACCAGCACATCGATGCCACCCTGAATTCCGCTGTTGGCGACCCGCTGCGCCCGGCTGCTGGCGAATGGGACGTGGGCATTTCGCTCCGATGTGCCAACCTTGGAGTGTGGCTAAGACACCGGTGTGTGTGCTGGGGCTGGGACTGATCGGCGGCTCGATAATGCGCGCCGTCGCGGCGGCGGACCGCGAGGTCTTCGGCTACAACCGGTCGGTGGAGGGGGTCCAGGCGGCCCGGTTCGACGGCTTCGACGCCACTACCGATCTCACCGGTTCGCTGTCCCGCGCCGCCGACGCCGACGCGTTGATCGTGCTGGCGGTTCCGATGCCGGCATTGCCGAACTTGCTCACGCACATCCGCGAATCTGCCCCGAACTGCCCGCTGACCGACGTCACCAGCGTCAAAAGCGCGGTGCTCGGCGAGGTCACCGCCGCAGGTCTGCAGGCCCGCTTCGTCGGTGGCCACCCGATGACCGGAACTGCGCACTCGGGCTGGTCTGCCGGCCACGTCCGGTTGTTCACCGGGGCGCCTTGGGTGGTCAGTGTGGACGACCAGGTGGACGCCGTGGTGTGGGAGATGGTGATGACCTTGGCGCTGGACTGCGGGTCGGTGGTGGTGCCCGCCAGATCCGACGAGCACGACGCCGCCGCCGCGGCGATTTCCCATCTGCCGCATCTACTCGCCGAGGCGTTGGCCGTCACTGCCTCCGAGGTCCCGCTGGCCTTCGCGCTGGCGGCCGGCTCGTTCCGCGACGGCACCCGGGTGGCGGTTACCGCGCCGGATCTGGTGCGGGCCATGTGTGAAGCCAATGTCGGACAACTGTTGCCGGCAGCGGACCAGTTCATCCAACTGCTCACCAACGCGCGGGACTCGCTGGCGCACAACAATTCGGTAGCCGAGCTGGTCGAAGCCGGGCACGCTGCGCGCACCCGCTATGACAGTTTCTCGCGGCCCGACATCGTCACCGTCTTCATCGGCGAGGAAAACTGGCGCGAGGAGTTGGCGGCCGCGGGGCGGGCCGGCGGGGTGATCAGATCCGCTCTGCCAATCCTGGGTAGTCCACGATGAAACCGTCGGCGTCGACCGTGACGGTGGTGTCCGACACCGGCGAATGCACTTTGATCTCTTTAACGACCTCGCCGACGGTGCCCGAACCGGTACTGCTGTAGCTGACCATGGCCGACGTGACAGCCATGTCGGGCAGGCTCACGTAAATGACCGGCACCGTGACCGAGTCCGACCGCTCGTGCAGGCCGCGGCGACGGATCGGCAACGTATTGAAGAAGGGGCTGAAGACCACATCGATGTCGAGGGCGGCGTCGAAGCCGGCGCGCGACTCCCCGCGCTGGTCGGTCACCAGCCACATATTCTCCTCGTCACGGGCGATGGAGAGCTGGCGTTCCCGTTCGGCCAGCGTCACGGTCAGCCCGAACCGCTTGGTGGCGCCGGCCTCGTCGGTCTGCAGATCGTAGTAGGCGCCGAACGCCGGGTGGGTGCCGGCGGCCGCGGCCACGATCCGGCCGTTGGCCTTGATTCGGTTGCCGGACAACTGCACCCGCACCGATTCCATCCGGGAGGCGTCGGGTGCACGCCAGGTCAGAATCGCCGGCCAGGGGCTCGGTGTCGCGTCAGAAGGGGCTGAGCTCACCCGGTATACCGTAAGCGACGGCTCTGTCGGCCGCGCAGCCTGGTCGGCGCTTCGCGGGCAGCCTGCCCAGCCGCACCGCGAATACGAGTGCGGCGTCGAGCATCAACGCCACAAGCATGTGGTTTGGCTTCATTCCGTGCCGGAAAGGGTAAAGATGACACCATGAGCAGCGATCCGCCGGTCTCCCCCGATCAGCCACATCGAACGACGACGCCGACTCACGACGCCGCCACGACACCGTCGGGTTCGCCGGTGATGTTCACCCGCGCCGGCGCCGTGTGGACGGCGCTGACCGTCGGGTTCCTGATTCTTATCGTGCTGCTGATCTTCATCACGCAGAACACCGCGTCGGCACAGTTCGCGTTCCTGGGCTGGCGCTGGAGCCTGCCGCTGGGGGTGGCCATCCTGCTGGCTGCGGTGTGCGGCGGCTTGATCACCGTGCTCGCCGGGACGGCGCGCATTTACCAGTTGCGCCGCGCCGCGAAGAAACACGCCTCGGCACGCCGGTAGGTGCGTCGCCTTGCCTAGCGCCGGTTGCGGGGCAGCAGATCCCACACGTGTTCGGTTCCGTTGACCGCCGCCACGGTGGCTTCCCCGGATCGGGCAAACAATAGCCGGGTTACCGACGCGTAGTCGATGGGAAACGACAGCAGTCGTGCGGTACCCAGGATCTGGTGAAGCACCACGTTGATCACCCCGCCGTGGCTGAACACCGCCACGGTCTCGTCCGGGCGGGCGGCGGTGACGACGTCGTCGACGGCGGCGCTGACGCGGGCGCGGAACCCGTCCTCGTCGACGGAGCTGGGCAGGTGGCCCCGGGCCATCCGCGCCCACTCCTGCGGGTTCTCCTCGCGGATCTGCTCGATGGGGATGTAGACCGGCAAGCCGCGGTCGTATTCGGCGAACCGCTCGTCGAGCTCGACGGCCAGTTCGCGCGCCGCGGCGACCGGCTCTGCGGTCTGAATCGCGCGGCGCTGCGGGCTGCTCACCACCCGGGTAATCGGGAATCTCGCCAGCGCCCCGGGCAGCCGCGCGATTTGTGCCAACCCCTCCTCGGACAGGTGGGGGTCGGAACCCTCCCCGGGTTCGCTACGCAGTGGCATCGCGTGCCGGACCAGAAGGAGCTGCATCGCGTCTTTCTGTGGTGGGGTGAACTTCAGCCATTAATTCACACGCCGCTGCCAGAGCAATCAAGTTTGTTGATGTACGCCAACGTGGTTGATCTATGTCAGCATGTTTGACATGCCTGAATACGATGATCAGCCGGTGGGCTATCTGCTCTATCGCGTGATGTCCGAGCTGCGACCGGAGGTGACGACGGAGTTGGGGCCACTCGGGCTGGGCTTACCGGAGTTCGTCTGCCTGCGGAGTTTGTCCATGTTTCCCGGCCAATCCAGCGCCGAGCTCGCCCGTAACACCAATGTGTCACCGCAGGCGATGAACCTGGTACTGCGCGGGCTGCAAGACACCGGCGCGGTAACGCGCCCGGCCACGGTGCCGTCGGGCCGGGCGCTACCGGCTCGGCTTACCACCAAGGGCAGGGCGTTGTTGAAGCGCGCCGAAGCGGCCGTACGCGTCGCCGATGAGCGGCTACTGGCCCACCTCGCGCCCAGCGAGCGGCGTGAGTTCAAGCGCCTTCTCCAGGTGGTCGGCTCGCAGGCGGACCGATAGAACTCACCTGAGCCCATCGCTGGAGAATGCTATTCTCTGCGCAGAGAGCGAGGTGTGCGGATGGCGGAGCCCACCCCAGGACCGCAGGTGGACGCGGGCGTTCTGGGTCGCTGGCTGGACGCGAGCGGCGCCCCGGGCAACGGCGAAGAGCCCGTCCTGAAACCACTCTCCGGCGGCTCGCAGAACACCCTCTATCTGCTTCAGCGCGGCGGCGAGCGGATGGTGTTGCGGATGCCCGGCGCCCGGGCCGACGCAGCCCGGATCGATGGTCTGCTGCGCGAGATCCGACTGGTGCGGGCGCTGTCCGGCACCGACGTGCCACATGCCGAGTTGGTCGCCGCCGACGATGCCGGCGATCAACTCGGCATGCCCTTCTACGTGATGCGCGCCATCGACGGGTGGAGCCCGATGGATGGCGGCTGGCCGGCGCCTTTTGACACCGACCCGGCTGCCCGGCGTGGGCTGGCGTTCGAACTCGTCGGCGGCGCCGCGGAACTCGCTCGGGTGGACTGGCGGGCCGTCGGCCTGGCGGGTTTTGGTCGCCCGGACGGATTCCACGAGCGGCAGGTCGACCGCTGGTTGGCCTTTCTCGACGCCTACCGGGTGCGCGAGTTGCCCGGCCTCGATGAGGCCGCCGACTGGTTGCGTCACAACCGGCCGGCGCACTACACCCCGGGCATCATGCACGGCGACTACCAGTTCGCCAATGTGATGTTCGCGCACGGCGCGTCGGCGAAACTGGCGGCCATCGTCGACTGGGAGATGACCACAGTCGGCGATCCACTGCTGGACCTGGCCTGGTGCCTGCTGGGCTACGACGGTGAACAGCCGAAGACCGACGGCTTCTATCTGGACATGCACGACATGCCGACGCGCAGCGAATTGCTCGAGCATTACGAGAAAGTCAGCGGCCTTGCAACCGAGAACATCGACTATTACCTGGTGCTGGCCAACTGGAAGCTGGGCATTGTGCTGGAGAAGACCTACGCTGCCGGGGTGCGCACCGGAAAAGTCGATCCGAAGATCACCGAGGCATTCGGGCCGATGATCCTGCAGTTGATCGCCACGGCGGCTGAATTGGCTCGCGCGAAATGAGCTACGCCGACCAACTTTTCGACCTCACCGACCGGGTGGTGCTGATTACCGGGGGCAGCCGCGGCCTCGGCCGGGAGATGGCGTTCGGCGCCGCCCGATGCGGTGCCGACGTCGTGATCGCCAGCCGCAATATGGACAACTGTGCAGCCACCGCCGAGGCGATCCAGGCCGAGACCGGGCGCTCCGCGATGCCATACCAGGTGCATGTCGGGCGGTGGGATCAGCTCGACGGCCTCGTCGACGCTACCTACCAGCGGTTCGGGAAAGTCGACACGCTGGTCAACAACGCCGGCATGTCCCCGCTCTACGACAAGCTGACCGACGTCACCGAGAAGCTCTTCGACGCCGTGGTCAACCTGAACCTCAAGGGCCCGTTCCGGTTGTCGGCGCTGGTGGGTGAGCGGATGGTCGCCGCCGGACGGGGTTCGATCATCAACGTCAGCACCGCCGGATCGCTGCGCCCGACACCGGACATTATTCCTTACGCCGCGGCAAAGGCCGGGCTCAACGCGATGACCGAGGCGCTGGCCAAGGCGTTCGGCCCGGCCGTGCGGGTCAACACGTTGATGGCCGGGCCATTTCTCACCGATGTCAGCAAGGCGTGGAATCTGGGACAGGTGAAAGGCAACCCGTTCGAACATCTTTGCCTGCAGCGGGCCGGCAACCCCGCTGAAATCGTCGGTGCCGCATTGTTTCTGGCTTCCGACGCGTCCAGCTTCACCACCGGCTCCATACTGCGGGCCGACGGCGGAATCGCCTGAAAGGAGCGCGGCAAGCTCGGTGACTCTGCGGCTACCAAGCAAAAGTACGAGTAGCTCGCCTAGTCAACGCAGAGTCAACGATCAGTAGACCCGAGGAGGTTGCGATATGGCATGGGACTTCTCCACCGAACCGGAATTCGAGAAGAAGCTTGACTGGATCCGGGAGTTCGTCCGCGAGGAAGTGGAACCGCTCGAGGTGCTGTTTCCCGGCTGCGAATTCCTGCCTCTGGACGATGAGCGCCGCCGAATCGTCGACCCGCTCAAACAGCAGGTCCGCGACCAGGGCCTGTGGGCCCCGCACCTCGGGCCCGAACTGGGCGGGCAGGGTTTCGGCGCGGTCAAGCTCACGCTGATCAACGAAATCCTGGGCCGCAGCCCCTGGGCGCCGATCGTGTTCGGAACCCAGGCACCCGACACCGGCAACGCGGAGATCCTGGCCCGGTTCGGCACCCAGGACCAAAAGGACCGCTATTTGGCCGGGCTGCTGTCCGGCGAGATCTTCTCCTGCTTTTCGATGACCGAGCCACAAGGTGGCGCCGACCCGCGCGTGTTCACCACCCGCGCCGTGCGCGACGGCTCAGATTGGGTGATCACCGGGCGAAAGTACTTCTCCTCCAACGCATCAGTGGCGTCGTTCTTCATCGTCGTCGCGATCACCGACCCGGACGTGCCGGTCCATCAGGGTGCGTCGACGTTCCTGATCCCGGCGGGCACCGAAGGTCTGGTCGTGGAAGCCACTCATCACCTGGTCGGAGCCGACCCCCATGAACCGGGGCATTCCCTGGTGCGCTACGACGGGGTCAGGGTGCCGTCAGACGCATTGCTCGGCGAGCCTGGCCAGGGCTTCCTGATTCTGCAGACCCGGCTGGCCGGCGGACGGCTGCATCACGCGATGCGATCGATCGGGATGGCGCAGCGCGCCGTCGACATGATGTCGCAGCGTGCGAAAAGTCGGTTCACCCAAGGCAGCTCGCTTGCCGATAAACAACTGGTGCAGGAATTCGTTGCTGACTCCTATACCGAGTTGATACCTTTCCGGCTGACTGTGCTGCACGCGGCGTGGCTGCTCGACAGCGGTGACGAGCGTGCTGCTCGCGCTGAGATCGCCGCCTGCAAGATCTTAGCGTCGCAAGTACTGAAATCGATTGCGCTGCGGGCCATCCAGGTACACGGCGCGCTCGGCCTCACCGATCAGCTGCCACTGGTCAATGTCCTGCTCGGCGGCATCGCCCTCGGTCTGGCCGACGGGCCGACCGAGGCGCACAAGGTCAACCTCGCCAGGATGCTGCTCAAAGGATACGAGGCCGAAGAGGCGGAGTGGCCCAGCGAGATGCTGGACAGGCGCCGCACCGCTGCCCGCGCCAAATATGGTGAGCTCGTTGACCAATAACAGAGTCACCGCGGCCGTCGAGCGAGCACTCGACGACCGCCAGCGGGAGGCGACCGAAGAGGTCGAACGCATCCTGGCGGCCGCGGTTCGGGTGATGGAACGGGTCGCGCCAGACCCGCCGCGGGTCAGCGACATCGTGGCCGAGGCCGGTTCGTCGAATAAGGCGTTCTATCGCTACTTCGCCCGCAAGGACGATCTCATCCTGGCCGTCATGGAACGCGGTGTCGCGATCGTCGTCTCCTATCTGCGGCACCAGATGGACAAGGAGTCCACCCCGCAGGGCAAGATCACCCGTTGGATCCAGGGCTCATTGGCGCAGGTCGCCGACCCCCACCTGCTCAGCATGAGCCGGGCGGCGGCCGGGCAGATGTCGGCCGGTTCCAATGTCGACGAGGAGATCATGCGGCCACTGCGGGAACTGCTTTCCGAACCGGTCGCCGCGTTGGGCAGCAAGGACATTCAGCGTGACACCGATGCGGTGTTCTATTACACGGCGACAACGATGCGCCGTTATCTGGATTCGGCCGAGCGGCCCGGCCTCGACGATGTCGAGCACCTGGTGCGATTCTGCTTACGCGGCCTGGGGATACGGTGATGCGCGCATTCGTCTGCCGAGACTACGGGCCGCCGGAAAATCTGGTGATGGCCGATCTCGCCGATCCGGTGCCGGGTCCCGGACAGCTGGTGGTGCGGGTGCGCGCGGCGGGCGTCAACTTCCCCGATGTGCTGCTGATCGCCGGCAGCTACCAGATCCGCTTGCCGGTGCCGTTCACCCCGGGCAGCGAGCTCGCCGGGGAAGTGCTGGTCGCCGGAGAAGGGACACGGTTGCGGCCCGGCGACCGGGTGTTCGGCACCACGCCGACCGGCGCGTTCGCCGAGCTGGCGCTGCTCGACGAGCGGTCGGTGTCGGCCATCCCCGACGGTGCGGACTTCGCCTCTGCGGCCGCATTCGGGGTCACCTACCGCACCGCCTACCATGCGCTGCGATCGGTGGCCGACGTTGCCGAAGGTGATTGGGTGGTGGTGCTCGGTGCTGCGGGCGGGGTCGGGTTGGCCGCAGTCGATTTGGCGGTCGCCATGAAGGCCCGGGTGCTGGCCGCGGCATCGACGCCGGAGAAACTCGAGGTGTGCCGGCAACGCGGTGCCGAGCTGACTGTGAATTACGGCCGGGAAGACCTGAAGTCCCGCATCCGCGAACTCACCAACGGCGCTGCCCGGGTGGTGCTCGACCCGGTCGGCGGACCGTATTCCGAGCCGGCCCTGCGCGCGCTGGGCCGCGGCGGGGTCTTCGTCACACTCGGGTATGCCGCGGGATCAATTCCGGCCATCCCGCTCAACCTCGTTCTGCTCAAAGGCATCACAGTCCGCGGCATGGAGATCCGCACGTTCGTGGGTGATCATCCCGATCAGGCCGCGCGCGATCTGCTGGAGTTGGAGCAGATGTTCGCCGATGCCCGGATCCGGCCCTGTATCGGCGCCCGGTTCCCGCTGGCCGAGACTCCGACGGCGTTACGCCACCTTGCCGACCGCAAAGCGATCGGCAAGGTGGTGATCGAAGTCGATTGACTCGCGTCGAAATCGGCTATGGCGTGACGATATTGAACGCCGGGTCGGGCCGGTCGAGGACACCAAGAAACGCCTGAAGCGCCGCCTTCTCGCCGGCGATGTCCAGCCCGGGCGAGCTGAGATCGCCGCTCGCGGCCGCCAGCAGCCGAGAGGTGCTGTCCAGCGTGACCGTCACATCCGCGGTCGCCGGGTCTGCCGAGACGTTGCGATGCACCAGCACGCCGTTGCGCAGCGTGAGCCGATGGTTGGTATCCCGGTCGGCCAGGACGATGTCGATGGCCAGGTGCAAATCCCAGGCACGCGGCCCGTTGACGCTGATCGCAAGGCCGTCGAAGATCTGCTCCGGTGTCAGCTGGGACAGTAACGACAGCGACGTCGGCTGGGTTGCGGTGCCGAAGTTGCCGTTGCGCAGCTCCGCGGCGCCGGACAGGAAGAAGTTGCGCCATGTCGCGTTCTCGGCGCCATAGGCCAGCTGCTCCAGCGTGTCGGCGTAGAGGTCGCGGGCGGCGGTATGCGCGCTGTCGGCGAAGATTGCATGGTCGAGCAGCGTTGCCGTCCAACGGAAGTCACCGTTGTCGAAGGCACGCCTGGCCAGCTCGACCACGCGGTTCATCCCGCCCATCGCGTCAACATAGCGGGCGGCCAGCGGCTCGGGAGGGTGCGGCCACAGCCGCGCCGGGTTGCCGTCGAACCAGCCCATGTAACGCTGGTAGACCGCTTTGACGTTGTGGCTTACCGATCCGTAATACCCGCGGGTATGCCACGTGTCCTCCAGGGCCGGCGGCAACTGCAGTGTTTCGGCGATTTCGGCACCGGTGTGGCCACAGTTGAGCAGCCGCAGCGTTTGGTCATGCAGATAGGCGTACAGGTCACGTTGCAGCGACAGGAACTCGACGATGCGCGCACGTCCCCAGGTCGGCCAGTGGTGAGAGGCGAACACGACGTCGCTGCGCTCGGCGAAGACATCGATGGCCTCGGTCAGGTACCCCGACCAGGCATGCGGGTCACGCACCAGCGCCCCGCGCAGTGTCAGCAGGTTGTGCAGGTTGTGGGTGGCATTTTCGGCCATGCACAGCGCGCGGAATCGCGGGAAGTAGAAGTGCATTTCGGCCGGGGCCTCGGTGCCCGGCGCGAGCTGGAACTCGATCTGCACCCCGTCGATGGTGTGGGTCTCGCCGGTGGCCCGGACATCGACCGTCGGGACGATCAGCGCAACCTCACCGGCCGACGGCGCCTGGCCCAGGCCGCAGCCGACTTGTCCCCGCGGACTGCGCGCCAACAGTGTGCCGTACATGTAGGTGGCGCGACGGGCCATGGCCGGGCCGGCGTAGACGTTCTCCTGCACGGCATGGCCGGTGAATCCTTCCGGCGCCAGCACCGCCACCCGGCCCGCGTCCACGTCCGGCTGGGTGGTCACTCCCAGCACACCGCCGAAGTGGTCGACGTGGCTGTGCGTGTAGATCACCGCCATGACCGGGCGGTCACCGCGATGGGCGCGGTAGAGTGCCAGCGCCGCCGCCGCCACTTCGGTGGACACCAGCGGGTCGATGACGATGATCCCGGTGTCGCCCTCGACGAAGCTGATATTGGAGATATCGAATCCGCGGACCTGATAGATGCCCGGCACCACTTCGTAGAGGCCTTGTTTGGCGGTCAGCGTGGATTGTCGCCACAGGCTGGGATGCACGGATGTCGGCGCGTCACCGGCGAGAAATGAGTAGACGTCGTTGTCCCACACCACACGGCCATCGGCAGCCCTGATGACGCAGGGAGTCAGCGCGGCAATAAATCCGCGGTCTGCGTCCGTGAAATCGGTTGTGTCGTTGAAGGGCAGGTTCACCGGGACGACACTGCCACCAACTCCGCTGTCCCGCAGGATTACCGCGCACAGACCGAATTGCGGGCCACTGTGAGATGGAGTTCACCCGCAATTAACAGGACATGTTTTCTGCCAATTCGAGTTTTCCGGTCCGGCTTGGCCCCCATACTGCGCTACGGGTTCGTCAATGCCGAGGGACCCGTCGCATTCGACAAAGGAGAACAGGTGAAACGTGGAATGGTAATCGCGGTAGCCGGGGCAGCGATCGTAGCCGCAGGTATGTCCGGCTGTTCCAGTAACAAGCCGTCGACAACCGGCACCGGAACCTCGTCGCAGGGATCCAATACGTCGGCCAGCGCGTCAGCCGGCCCATCGAACGCGAAGGTCGTCATCGACGGCAAGGACCAAAACGTTAGCGGCACCACGGTTTGCAGCACGGCGGGCGGCAACGTCAACATCGCCATCGGCGGGCAGGCCACCGGCATTGCTGCGGTACTCACCGACGCCAACCCGCCCGACGTGAAGTCGGTCGGTCTGGGCAACGTCAACGGCGTCACGCTCGGCTACACGGCCGGTACCGGTCAGGGCAACGCCAAGGCGACCAAGGACGGCAACAGCTACAAGATCACCGGTACCGCGACCGGGGTTGACATGGCCAACCCCATGCAGCCGGTGAACAAGCCCTTCGAGATCGATGTGACCTGTTCGTAAGGTTTTTCGTGGCACGCCACTCACGGCTTGACCGTGAGTGGCAACCGCACCGTGAATTCGGTCGATCCCGGCGCGCTATGAACACCGATGGTGCCGCCGTGCGCTCTCACCACCGCCGAGACGATAGCCAGGCCCAAGCCGGTGCTGCCACCCTTGCGGGACCGGGAGCTGTCGCCGCGGGCGAACCTCTCGAAGATCTCCGACTGCAACTCTTCTCCGATCCCGGCTCCGTTGTCGGCCACAGTCAGGACGGCCCGCGTCGAGTCGATGCTCAACCGGGTAGTCACAACGGTGCCCGGACCGGTGTGAATGCGGGCGTTGGCGAGCAGGTTCGTCATCACCTGATGCAGCCGGGCCGCATCACCGGCGACGATCACCGGCTCGTCGGGCAGGTCGACCTCCCACTGGTGATCTGGTCCGGCCACGAGCGCATCGCTGACCGCATCGACGGCCACCCGCGACAGGTCGACCGGCTCCAGCTCCAGCGGTCGGCCGGAATCCAGCCGGGCCAGCAGCAGCAAGTCTTCGACGAGCCGGGTCATTCGTTCGGTTTCGGATTGCACCCGGCTCATCGCGTGCGTCACCGCGTCCCTATCGTCACCTACCCGTCGCGCCAGTTCGGTGTAACCGCGGATAGCGGTCAGCGGTGTGCGCAGTTCGTGGCTGGCGTCGGCGACGAACTGACGCACCCGGGTCTCGCTGGCCTGCCGCGTCGACAGTGCGGCCGCAATGTGGTCCAGCATCCGATTCACCGCGGAACCGAGTTGGCCAACCTCGGTGTGGGGGTCGGCGTCCGGCTCGGGGACTCGCACCGGTAGCGCCACTTCGCCGCGGTCCAGTGGCAGGCCGACGACTTCACCGGCGGTACGCGCGACGCGCCGCAACGGAGCCAGGGCACGGCGGATGATGACGATACCGGCGGTCGTCGCCGCGGCCAGCACGATCACGGTGACCACCGCGAAGATCAGCAGCACCCGGATCATGGTGGCGTCCACATTGGACATCGACAGACCGGTGACAATGACGTCGCCGCCGTGCCGGGCCTGGGCGGCCACCACGCGGTACCGGCCGAGGCCGTCGAGATTGCGTGTCAACGGTGTGCGGTTGGCCACGACCGCTTTGAGCTCGGCTTTGGCGTTGTCGGACAACGCAGCCCGGGTGCCGGTCGTGGTCAGATAGCCCGCGTCGACGGTCGCGCTGTTGCTGACCACGGCGGCGACCATGCCGACCGGTTGGCCCGGGGCGTCGAGGAATTCCGGACCGGGGCCGGGCCTAGGTGCGTGGTGATGGCGCCGTGGCCCGGGAGGCCGCGATGGTTCGCCGAACATCCGCACCGAGCGGTGCGAGGCGTCGTGCACCTGCACGTCGAGCTGGCCAACCAGGTACCGGTACAACGCCACCTCGGTCACCGCGCCGATCCCGACGCACGCAATGGCGAGCACGATGGTCTGACCGACCAGCAGCCGAACCCGAAGCGACCAGGTCCGCCGTGTGCTAGTGGGGCGGTTTGAGGACATAACCGGCGCCGCGCAGCGTGTGGATCATGGGCTCGCGCCCGTTGTCGATCTTCTTGCGCAGGTAAGAGATGTACAGCTCGACAATGTTGGACCGGCCGCCGAAGTCGTAACTCCATACCCGGTCCAGGATCTGCGCCTTGCTCAGCACCCGCTTGGCGTTGCGCATCATGAACCGCAGCAGCTCGAACTCGGTGGTGGTCAACGAGATCGGCTGGCCCGCACGGGTGACCTCATGACTGTCCTCATCGAGCACCAGGTCGCCGACGACGATCTGCGCGCCGCTGTCGACCGTCGTCACCCCGGTACGCCGCAGCAGCCCACGTAACCGCAGTACTACCTCTTCGAGGCTGAACGGTTTGGTGACATAGTCATCGCCGCCGGCGGTCAACCCGGCGATGCGGTCTTCCACCGCGTCCTTGGCGGTGAGCAGCAGAACGGGGAGTTGCGGATTGTGTTCGCGCAGTTTGCGTAACACGTCGAGCCCGCTCATGTCGGGCAACATCAAGTCGAGCACAACGACGTCCGGCCGCTGCGCGCGCGCCGTCGCCAGCGCCGATGCTCCGTCGCCGGCGGTGTCGATGTTCCAGCCTTCGTAGCGCAGCGCCATCGACACCATCTCGGCGAGGACGGCCTCGTCGTCGACTACCAGCACATTGATCGGGTTGCCATCGGCGCGACGCATCACCACACGCTCGACCGATGCCTGGGGTTGGCTCACAGCTTCTAAGTATGCGCACGTGGATGAGCCGATCCTGTGCAAATCCTATGCGCGGGCTGTGAGCCTGATCAGTACCAGTATCGCCGGCCACCGACCGGGCGGCCGACGCTGCCGAGGACCCAGAAAACCGCACCAATGACCAGCAATATGATGCCGAGCACCCACAACAGGTGAATGCTGAAAACGAATCCGAGGATCAGCAGGACAATTCCGAGGGCGATCATGATTTCTCCATTCCAACAAGGTGGTCGATGTCGATTACGTTCATCGAGCTGGGCTGCGGCAAACGACAGTCCCCTACCTTCGGGTTGACGCCGGCGTAGTTCAATGGCCCAGCAATCACGGTGACCGCAATTGTGCCCGCTGATGCGCAGGTCGTGTCGCTGCCCTTGAAGTAGTCGCGCTGCCAAGCGGCGAAGGCCCCGATGAGCAACCAGATCAGCACAATGGTGCTGATAGCTCCGCTATATCGCATTGTGACCTCCACGATGTAGGCACAATTGGCTTCCCCGGCGGCCGAATTTTCAAACGTTCGATCGAAAGGTCCAAAGCCTCACGCCGGTCGGTGCGCGGATACGAAGACCGTCGGGGGCATCGCGTCTTCGTCCGGGAGGCTGCGGCCATGCCGGGCGAGCATCTCGGCCATCGTGACTACCGATGCATCCCAGTCGTGTTCAGCCAGCCAGTCGGCGATGTCGGCGCGTTCCTCGGCGTACCAGAGATCTTCGACATTGGGCATCTCGATGTCGGCGAGCCGCGCCGCCGCGGCGTGCAGGCGCTCGACCCGCTGCCGCTGACGCGCCAGCCGCTCGGGATTGAGGTAGTCCCCGCCGGGTGCGTTCGCTGCCAGCCAACTGCCGCCGGGACTCAGTGAATGAACGCGTTCGACCAGCAGATCCTGAGCCGACGCAGGTAGGTACCGCAATAGTCCTTCGGCCGACCACGCGGTTGGCTTCGACGGGTCAAACCCTGCCCGCACAAGCGCCTTCGGCCAGTCGCGGCGCAGGTCTATCGGCACGTTCACCGGGTTGGACGCCGGACGCGCGCCATGCGCGGCCAACGTGGCCGACTTGAATTCCAACACCTTGGGTTGGTCCAGCTCGTACACGGTCACGCCGTCCGGCCACGGCAGCCGCCAGGCGCGCGAGTCCAATCCGGCGGCAAGGATCACCATCTGCCGCACACCGGCCTCGGCGGCACCGAGGAAGAACTCGTCGAAAAACACCGTGCGCACGGCCATGAAGTCGACCATCACCCGCAGCCACGCGCCCACGTCCGGCTCGACGTGGGCCGCCGGTGTTGCGTACAAGCTCCAGAGTCCCGCACCGGCAGCGTCGGTAAACATTCGAGCGAATGGGTCCCTGAAAAGCGGTTCGGCGCTTTCGGTCTCGGCCGCACGAGCCGCGGCGACGCCCAAGGCCGTCACCCCGACGCTTTCGGTGATGTCCCAGGTATCGTCGTCACTTCGCGACATCGTCATTCCCTCCAGTCCGCTACCCGCGGTGCGCGGCGAGCCACTCGGCCGCCCGACGCTTCGACGCCCGTGACAGCCATCCATCCTGGATGAGCTCAGCCAACTCCGTTCTGCTGACGTCGGCTAACCGGCTGGCCCGCACCAACACCGACGGATGGCCGTCAAACCGATCAGTGGTGAAGAATGGCGAACCCGGGTCTTGTACCAGCGCCAACTTCTCGCTTTCGGATTCCACCCAAATCATGACCACGTCAGAATAGCGTTCCCCGGTATCGGGGTCAGCTGCGTCGGGCTGCGGGGTGCGGAAGAACACGAACGACTTGCCGTCGACCTGGTAGATCGCGTTGCCCCGCGGTCCGTCGATTCGCTGCGTGTACGGCATCGCGGCGGCGATCTCGTGGACGTCGCTTCCTCGGGCCGGCCGGTCCGCCATAGGGCTGGCTCAGATGAGTGGCGACCCGCCGCGCCCGGCTTCGCCGCGCTCGCGATCGCCACTGGCTCGCATGAGTGGCGACCCGCCGCGCCCGGCTTCGCCGCGCTCGCGATCGCCACTGTGCTGCAGCAGTTCTGCCATCGCCGGCATGATCGTTTGCAATGCCTTGAGCGGTCGCAACATGACCTTGAACGATACGATCTGCCCGTCGTCGTTCCAGTGGATCATGTCGATGCCGTTGACGTAGATGCCGCCGATCGTCCCGGCGAACTCGAGGATCGCGGATTGATCGTTGTACCACTGCTCGACGTAATGGAAATCGCTATCGCCGAACACTTTTGCCGCTGCCCTGAGGTACGCTGCGGTTTTGCGCCGGCCTTCCTGCGGGGTGAAGACCGCGGGTGAAAAGAACACGGCATCGTCGGCGAGCAGGGTGTCCAGTTCGTCGGTGCGGCCGTTCTCGATGATCTCGATCCAACGCTGGATCACGGGTGGTGTCATACGGCGATTCTGGCAGACCGGCGACCCTGTAACTTCAGCAGCGTGGAGAACCTGCAAGCGATCGCGGACTGGATGTCGCAGCAGGGCCTGGGTGAGGGCCCTCTGGAGGATATCTCCGAGATCCGCGGCGGAACGCAGAACATCATGCTGAGGTTCACCCGATCCGGCCGGCCGTACGTGCTGCGACGGGGACCGAAGCACCTGCGTCCGCGCAGCAACACGGTGATCCTGCGGGAGACCCGGGTACTGGCCGCGTTGGCCGGCACCGACGTGCCGCATCCGCGGCTGATCGCCACCTGCGACGACCCGGCCGTGCTCGGCGACGCCGTCTTCTACCTGATGGAGCCCGTCGACGGGTTCAACGCCGGCGAAGAGCTTCCGCCGTTGCACGCCAGCGACCCGAAGGTACGGTTCGAAATGGGACTGTCGATGGCCGACGCGCTGGCCAGGCTGGGTGCCGTCGACCACGTCGCGGTCGGGCTGGCAGATTTCGGTAAGCCCGAGGGGTTTCTGGAACGCCAAGTGTCACGCTGGCTTTCGGAGCTGGAGTCCTACAACGAGTTCGAGAACTATCCCGGGCCGGACATTCCCGGTGTCGACGACGTCGCCAAATGGCTCGAGCAGGGCCGGCCGTCGGCGTGGCAACCGGGCATCATGCACGGCGACTACCACGCCGCCAACGTGATGTTCTCCCGCACCGGCCCGGAAGTCGTCGCGATCGTCGACTGGGAGATGTGCACGATCGGCGACCCACTGCTGGACCTGGGCTGGCTGCTGGCCACCTGGCGTCAGGCCGACGGCACCAGCGTGTTCGGCCACACGCTGACCGAGATGGGCGGACTGGCCACCACCCAGGATCTGTTGGAGCGATACGCCGCCAACACCAGCCGCGACCTGTCGCACGTCACCTGGTACACGGTGCTGGCCTGCTTCAAACTCGGCATCGTCATCGAGGGAACGCTGGCCAGGGCATGCGCCGGCCAAGCACCGAAGGAAGTCGGCGACCAACTTCATGCGGCCACCGTGCGGCTGTTCGAGGAGGCGCTGACGCTGATGAACGCCGCCGCTTAGTCGGCGGTCGTGCGCATCGCCACCAACGCGTCGTCCAGCGTCGGATACAGCGAAAACACCTTGTCAAGGCCGGTCAGCTCGATCGGCCTGCTGGTTGCCGGATTGCTCGCGACCACCGCCAGGTGAGCCGATTTGCCGACCTTCTCCTGGGTGGCGACCAGGATCCGCAGCCCTGCCGAGGCCATGAACTGCACCGCCGACAACTCGATGACGAGTACCGGCGGTTGTTCGGCAAGCGCTCCGGCGAGGGCTTCTTCGAAGGCCGCCGCGGTGCTCAAATCGATTTCACCGCCGATGCTGACCACCGTCACCCCGTTATGGTGCGCAACGGAGGCGGTGATCGCTTGTTCAGGTGTCAACGACCGTCCCTTTTCTGGCGCTGGTGCGCTCACGGCGGGACGGTGCCGACCCGTGACCCACCGTCGCAAACTGTGTAGAAGATAATACTTCAACAGGTGCCCCGCGGGTGCTTGGATATTCTTGGCCGAGATTGCGCTCTGGACAGGACCGGGAGGTTCGATGTCGGATCCGTCGACAGGCTTGGTGGGCGGCGGCGCCGCCACCCAGGCAATAGGGATTTCCAGCGAGGGCTTACTACCCCAGTTGGTGCAGCATCTGCGGCAGAACCGCACGGCGCTGCGCGAGAAGTGGGCCCGCCGGATCACCGAGGCGGAAGTGCTCACCTCGATGACACCGGAAGAGATTTTCTCCGAGGCCACCGCCGTCTACGACAACTACGTCGAGGTGCTCGAGACCGGAAGCGTCGAAGCGCTGCAGGCCTACGCGCGTGACCTGTCCGAACGGATCATTCCGCGTGGCGTGGAAACGCATGAGGTCGTCGGCATCGTGCTGCTGCTGCGCGACGTGCTCGCGCGCTCGCTGTTCGAGAAGTACCAGACGGACTTCAAGATGCTGAACCAGGTGCTCGACGCTTACGAGCAGGCCGCCAACCGCATCGCCAACACGGTCGCGGTCAGCTTCGTCCAGGAGCGCGAGCGCATCATCCGCCAGCAGCAGGAGGCGATCCGCGAGCTGTCCACGCCGGTGCTGCAGGTGCGCGAGCAGCTTCTCATCCTGCCTATCATTGGCGTGCTGGACAGTCAGCGGGCCCGGCAGCTCACCGAACAACTGCTGAGAGCCATTCGCTCCAACCGGGCCAAGGTCGTGGTTATCGACATCACCGGTGTCCCGGACATCGACTCCACGGTGGCGAACCACTTGGTGCAGACCGTCGAAGCGTCGGGGTTGATGGGGGCCAGCGTGATCATCACCGGCCTGTCGTCGGAGATCGCGCTGACCCTGGTGACCATCGGACTGGACCTGTCCAAGATGAACGCCGTCGGCGACCTGCAGGGCGGCATCGAAGAGGCCGAACGCCTGCTGGGCTACGAAGTCACCCGCGCCAGCGAGCCGAGCGGGTGAGCACCACCACTGCGAGCGCCCCATGCCAGTACCCATCCTGAAACAGGGCGCGATCCTGATCGCCTCCGTGCAGGCCGCGCTTACCGACTCCGACACCGAACGGCTGCAACAGGACCTGATGGAACGGGTCAGCCGGTTCCGCGCACAGGGCATCATCATCGACGTCACCGCCATCGACGTGATGGATTCGTTCGCTGCCCGCTCGTTGCGCACGATTGCGCACATGACCCGGTTGCGTGGTGCGGACACGGTGATCGTGGGCCTGCAGCCGGAGGTCGCGTTCGCGATGGTGCAGCTCGGGCTGGTGTTCGACGATATGTACACGGCGTTAGACCTCGAGGAGGGCCTTGCGCTGCTGAACCGACAATTGGCGCTACGGAAGTCGATCGGACGCGACGGTGTCTGATGACGTCGTAGTCGACGTTGGCAACTCGGATGACATCGTCGCCGCACGCCAGGCGGGACATCGTCTGGCTCGCGAACTGGGTTTCTCACTCACCGATGTCACCATGATCGCCACGGCGATCTCCGAGATCGCCCGAAACATCACCAGTTACGCCGGATCCGGCGCGGTTCGGGTTATGGTGGCCGACCGGGAGGGACGCCAGGCGTTGGTGGTACGTGCCGAAGACGAAGGGCCGGGCATCGCCAACGTGGAAAGGGCGCTCGAGGACGGCTTTTCGACCGGCCGCGGGCTGGGGATGGGGCTGTCCGGCGCTCGCCGCCTGATGGACCGGCTGGTCGTGCAGTCCGTACCCGGCCGGGGCACGGTTGTCGAGATGTGGAAATGGATTCCGCCCAATGGGTGAGCACGGTCGGCTCGGACCGATTGAGTGGGCGGCCGAGTCACGCCCCCGCCCGGGCGAGCGGGTTTGCGGCGACCACCCGATCGCGATCGACGTGGACGGGACCGGCGCACTCGTCGGCGTGCTGGACGGGCTGGGCCACGGCGAGGAGGCCGCGGCGGCGGCATTGTGTGGTGTGGACGTGCTACGAGGTGCCCGCGCCGAGCCACTGGAGGTCTTATTCCGGCTCTGCCACCGTGCGCTGCGCGCCACCAGGGGGGCCGCGATGACCTTGGCCCGAATCGATTTCGCCGCCGGCACGCTGCGCTGGATCGGAATCGGCAACGTCACTGCCAACCTCGTCGCCAAACACCCGGGCGGTATCGAGGTGCGCTCGTCGGCGCGGCTTGCCGGCGGGATCGTCGGCTACCGGATGCCCGAGGTTTTAACGCCGCAGGAAGTGTCAATCCATCCCGGCGACCTGCTCGTTATGACCAGCGACGGTATCGCGGAGAATCACTTGGACAGCATCGACTTCGCCGCCCCCGCACTCGTGACCGCCCGGGAGATCTTGGGTGAACACGGCAAGGGTTCCGACGATGCGCTGGTGCTTGTCGCGCGTCATCGAGGCATATCCGGGTGACCCAGCCCGACGATTTCCACCTCCGGTACGCCGCCGCGCTGCGCACCTACCTCCAGACGCAGAACGAGGCGGGTCTTGTCGTCGGCCAGGAACTCGGACGCCGCGCCCTGCGGGAGGACATCAGCACGCTGGACATCATCGAGAACCACTTCCGGTTGATCAACGACCAGCTCGCGAGTAAAAGGGCCGTCGACAGATCCGCAGCGCTGGAGTTCCTGTTACAGACCCTGGCACCGCTCGACGTGGCGACGCGCGGGTTCCTCGACGGCACACGGCGTTACGAAGAACAACGGGCCCGCGCTGAAGATCTCGCCGATCGTGACGAGTTTCGCAGTGCACTGGTGAATTCCCTTCAAGAGGGGTTCTTCGTCGCCGACGACGACGGTGCCGTCACCGAAATCAACGAGGCTTTCACCCAGATCACCGGCTACCCGGCGCGGGGCGTGCCGTACCGATGGCCGCACCCGTGGTTGGTCGACAAGTCGGCGGCCAGGCACCAGCAATCCCGGCTCACCCGGGAAAACCAGGTCCAATACGAGACTCCGATTCGGCATCGCGACGGCCATCTGGCCTGGGTGGCGATCAACGTCAGCACGGTCCCCGAACAAGGAGCCAACGGGAAGGTGTTCGTCGGAACGATTCGGGACATCACCGCGGAGCGGGCGTTTGCTGCGCGGGAAAGCGCGGTGCTGCGGCTGGCCACCGCCGTGGGCGTCGCCAAGAGCATGGCCGAGGTGCTCTCGACCACCCTCGACGAGTGCCGGACGTCCATCGATGTGTCGCGAGTGGTTGCCGCCACCTGGTCCGCCGATGGCGGCGACCCCAGCATCCAGGTGGCCGGCGAACCCGCCGCATCGACCTGGCGTGAGCTCGATCCGTTGCTCCAGCAGACATTTCAGCAGGCCCGCCACCAGCTGCCGCTGACCGTTCAGCCGGTTGAGGCAGAAGCTACGTCGGCCGATTCACGCGGAATAGTAGCGGTGCTCTCCGGTGGTGGCGACGTCGTGTTGTGGCTGGAGTTGCGCACACCTCGCCGGATCAGCGCGGAGGAACGGCTGCTGGTCACGGTTTTGGTCGGCCACCTCAGCCTGGGGATACAGCATGTCCGCCAATTCGAAGGGGCCCGCGAGACGTCATTGACGCTGCAGCGCGCGATGCTGTCGCCGTCGGAACCGCCGGCCGGTTTCGCGGTTCGCTACGAACCCGCCGTCCCGCCACTGGAGATCGGCGGTGATTGGTATGACGTGCTGCCGCTGAGCGACCACCGGATAGGCATCATTGTCGGCGACTGTGTGGGCCGCGGCTTGGCCGCCGCCGCGGTAATGGGTCAGCTTCGCAGCTCCGCCCGCGCCTTGTTGCTGACCGGCGCCGAGCCCGCGATGCTGCTCGAGCAACTCGACTCGGCGGCCAAGCTCATTCCGGATGCCTTCTGCACCACGGTATTTCTGGCAACGCTTGATACCAAGTCGGGCGTTATGCGCTATAGCTGCGCAGGCCACCTGCCAGCTGTGCTGGCCGCGCCGCACTCCGAGCCGAACTTGTTATTGGATGCCCGATCAGTTCCACTTGCCGTGCAGCGCAAGAGTCCTCGCCCACAGGCCGCCGTGACTCTGTTGCCCGGCTCCACATTGATGTTTTACACCGATGGGCTGGTCGAACGGCGGGACGTGTCGATCGACGACGGGATCGCGCGCGTCACCGAGGTTGTCATGGACGGGATGAACTCTTCGGTCGACGCCATCGCCGATGCGGCGCTTGCCGAGTTGGCGCCGCTCGGTGGATACGATGATGACGTCGCGATAGTGGTCTACCGGCAACCGTATCCCCGGCTGGTGATCGAAAACGACGCGTCAGCAGATGAATTGGCCAGCATGCGGCATCAGATCACCGCTTGGTTGCAGGCAGCCGCGGCCCCGGAGGGCCTGGTGGCAGACGTTGTGTTGGCGGTCAACGAGGCGTGCGCCAACAGCATCGAGCACGCCTATCGGGGACAGCCGCCCGGAAAGTTCCGTGTCGAGGCTAACTGCGACGGCGCACAGGTACAGATACGGATTGCCGATTTCGGTTCATGGAAGGCAGCACCTCCCGACTCCGGGAATCGCGGACGAGGGCTGATGCTGATCCGGGCGGTCAGCGACTGGCTCGAGTTGGACTGCACGCCAGAGGGAACCACCGTCGACATGAGCTTCCGATACCCGGTATATGTCGCTGTGCCCGAAGGGATTTGACCCGTGGACCGACAGCTCGTGGACGGCCTCGTCGATGCCGACACGGCAGGCCTGGTTGAGATGTTCAAGGACCTTCACCGCCATCCCGAACTCGGCTTCACCGAGACCCGCACCGCGGGAATCGTCGCGCAAGCGTTGAGCCGTCTGGGTTTCGCGGTGACGACCGGGATCGGCGGTACCGGCGTCGCGGCAGTCCTACCCAATGGGCCAGGACCCACGGTGATGTACCGGGCCGACATGGACGCGTTGTCCGTGGCGGAAGCCACCGGCCTGGACTACGCCAGCACCGCGCAAGCGGTGGGTCACGTGTGCGGTCACGACGCCCACGTGACATGGATGCTCGGCATGGCGAACATCCTGGCACAGACAACCGGCACGTGGTCGGGCACCGCGGTGCTGATCGGTCAGCCGGCCGAAGAGCTGATCGCGGGCGCACAAGCCATGGTCGACGACGGCCTCTACGACGTCGTGCCCACACCGGATTTCTTCATCGGGATGCACACCGCGCCCGGCCCGGTCGGCATGCTGGTCGCCTCCGGCGGTGCGAAGATGGCCGGCACCGATCAGCTCGACATCGTCTTCAAGGGTGTCGGCGGGCACGGGTCGATGCCGCAGTTGACCAAGGATCCGGTGCTGATGGCCGCGTTGGCCGTCGTGGAGTTCCAGACGATCGTCAGCCGAACCGTCGCGCCGCAGGAGACCGCGGTGCTGACCGTCGGCGCGGTGCAGGCGGGCTCGGCCAACAACGTCATCCCGGCGGAGGCGCTGCTGAAGGCCAACCTGCGCTGGTTCAACCCGCCGGTACGTGAGCAGCTGCTCGCCGGGGTGAAGGCGGTCAGCGAGGGTATCGCCCGAACCTATGGGATGCCCGAGGACCAGCTGCCGGTGATCACGATGAAGGGCGGATCCACGCCGCTGGTCAACGACGACGGCCTGTCGTCGCGGCTCGCCACGGCGCTGGGCGAGGTGATCGGCTCGGAGAACGTCGTCACGGACTTCCCGCCGCTGGCCGGCTCCGAGGACTGCCACTTGCTCAAGGGCCCGCACACCGATGTGCCGTTGTGCTATCTGATGGTCGGCGTCGCCGACCCGCAGGTCTACGCCGACGGCTTGGCGGCGGGCAAGTTGTTCCCCTATTCGCCGCACAGCCCGGACTACGTGGTCGACTTGGCCGCAATCCCGTTCGGTACCAAAGTCGCCAGCTACATCATGCTGGAACTGCTCGGTACGGAGGTTTGACGGCTACGGCAGCTCGGTGTGCATCAACATCACGTCGTATGCATTCCACGACGAAAGATTGAAGTACAGGTCTCTACCCGTCGACCAGGGATGGACCATCGGCGCGTAGATGCCGCCGGGCATCTGGAATGACGACACGAGCAATTGCTCTGGGCTCCATGGTCCTTGCGGCGCCGGCGCAGTTCGCGCCACGACGTCATTGCCGCCGTTGGTGTAAAGCGCCAGGTATTGCTTGAGATAGTTGTTGTAGTGGGCCGACATCTCGGCCACCGGGCCCGGGATAACCGGCGTGGCCGCCCCCGGATTGTTCAGGACCCACGCGTTCTGGTCGCCGTTCCAGTATTGGTACTTGGTGACGTCCGGCACGAACCGCTGGGGGACTCGGGCCAGATGTGCCGAACCGCCGCGTCCCGACGGGGTGCCGAACGAGTAGATGTACCCGTCGGCGCCCCGCATGAACGCGCCCATCTGGAAATTCTCGTTCCCCGGAACGTAGTGGGCGCCCCGGACGCTGTCCGGCCCCGGCGTGCGGACGGAACCCGGGTAGATCCCCCAGTTCTGGCCATTGTCGGGGGACACCGCGATTGCCGAGTAGTTCGTCGACCACTCGCCATCGCGGCCCCAATTCTTGACGGACATGAAGTTCATGTACTGGTTTCTGCCGACGGAGACGCCGGCGGTCGGAATCATGCTCTCCTGGGTTGGCGCCCACTTGTAGGCGGGAATGATCTGTTTCGAAAAGTTCGCCTGCCGTACCGGTGAACCGGAGTATTTGTCGTTGGGCACGCCGGGCGCCACGCTGATTCCGTCGGCCAGATTGCGGTCTTGGCTGCGGAACAGCGTGTTGTATCGGTGTTGCTGGCCCTGCAGCCGGCAATAGCCGAAGGTGTCACCGAAAGCCATCAGCACCTGGCGGTTGACGGCGTCGCCGTTGTCCCAGGGGATTCCGAGGTCGGTCCCGGAGATGCCGAAACGATCGAGTGTCTTGTTCGGGCTGTTTGGTCCGGTCACCCATTCGACGAGTGATGTCGGAGCGCCCGCGATCGAGGCTGGCGGCGCCGGTGCCGCAGCGGGTTCCGGTGCCGGCTGCGCGGGCACCGCGTTCGGTCCCCACTGATTAGCATTCGGCGGCACCTGGTTGCCTGGGTTTGGGGGATTGGGCACGGGTGGTACCACTCCGGCTTGCTGTTGCAGCGGTGCGGAGTATTGAGAGCCCGGCTTGAGCAAAGCAGAAATCAGTGGCCCCAGCCTGGGCAGCGGCGCGTTCTCATTCGCGCCGCGCGGCCGGCGCCCGGTCGGCAGCGGAGGCCGTGGCCCTACCGGGGTCATCGTCTGGGGCGGGGCAGCCGCCGCCGCAGGGGGGTCGACGTTAGCTTCGGACGCGGTACACGTCGCCGCGGTCGCCGGTGGCGCAATCGGAACAACGAGTCCGATCGCTGCCGCCGACACCACCGATGCCGAGACGATTCGACGGATCGCCGCCATGTCACACCTTTCCGGGGCAGGACGTCGTGCTGACGTCCGCGGTTGACTGATGTGACGATAGTGATTCCTGTGGCTCCTGTGATCAGTGATTCGAGGATAGGTATGGATCCGTGACCATGTCGCAACCTGTTGGCGGGTTGCCGAACACGTCGCCATTCAGCGCAAAAAGTGCACCATTGTTATGTACCGTCATTCTGGCACATGTTTCCGGTACACTTTGAACGTGGCGAGCAGCTACAAGGTCGAGATCGAGACCAGCGCGGCAAAGCAGGTCCACCGTTTACAATGCTACGACCAGTCCCGCGTCATGGCCGCGGTCCTGGCACTCGCCGACGACCCGCGGCCACCCGGCTGCGTCAAACTGTCGGGCGCCCAAGCGGCCTACCGCATCCGCGTCGGCGTGTTCCGCATCGTGTACGTCATCGACGACGGGTTGCGAGTCGTCAACGTGACCCGGGTCGGCCACCGGAGGGAGATATACCGGCGATGAGCATTCTTGTCCCCATCAGTAAGGCACGGGCGCGCCTATCCGAGCTGGTGCGTCGGTCCCGCGACGACGACGTGGTGCTGATGAACCACTCCACACCGGCTGCGGTGATCGTCTCGGCCGACCGCTACGAATCGCTGCTCGAAGAGATCGAAGACCTCAAGGACAGGCTGAGCGTGCATGAGCGCACCGGCGTGACGATCTCGGCCGAGAAGCTGGCGGCCGAGTTGGGCCTGAACTCCTGACCGGATTCGACGAAAAACGTTGTGGCGCGCCCGAAGAGATTCGAACTCCCAACCTTCTGATCCGTAGTCAGAACCGCCCGCTTTCAGGTTGTTTCAGGGTATCCCGGCATGTCTCGACAAACCCCATCTGACCTGCGCAACCCGTCCCGTGATGTCCCATCACGACGCAGCGGGTATCGCGCAAGTTGTCACAACGTCGTCACAACTTAGGCCTCTGGATTTATCGTCGCCGACGACGTCTGGGTCATGCGCTAATCGGTCGCTGTCCTCCCACCAAGCTCGGTCTCTCAGCTGCACTCAGCCACGTTTGGCCGTCTAACCCGTTCTCACCAACGCCGCACTTGTTCGCATCGGTTCTGCCGTGTTCTGTGGGACTATCTCGCTACTACGCCGAGAGACCGGCGAATACAGCCGCCTCAGCACCTCATGGTGTAACGCAGGAGCCGAATCGTCGAGATCGGCGGCGACTGGAATACACCGCTGTCAACGAGCAACGGCCCAGCCCCGACCACAACAGGGAAAGGCTGATTCATCGGATGAAACGATAGGTTGGTCATGGATAATTGCCATTATCCATGATACAGTCCGCCGTTTTCATCAGATGAATCAGCACCCGCCTACTCATTGATCGGTTCATGAGGGCATCTTCGATCACGAAACATCCTGTTAGGACCAGGCTTTCACGCTACCACGGTCAATTCCGATAGATGTGGACTGCCTAGGCCTCGCCGGCATGCGCGACACAGGTTCGCAAGTTGACACCCTTACCTGCCGGTATGTGGGCTTGACCCCGTTTGGTGGACACAGGGTCAGGCGGCTTGTGCCGTCTGAGTGAGTCGGTCTTCGAAGTCGACCGGACTCATCATAGCGATGGCCGAGTGACGTCGGCGTCGGTTGTAGACTC
>NZ_JBOHHI010000166.1:0-18406 GCF_050700595.1 Mycobacterium sp. | reverse complement strand
AGTCGAACGCCACCCCGGGCTCGATCTCGTCGAGCAGACGGCGGGCACGGCGTCGCAGGTCGTCTTCGACCCGCCGGATCATCCGAGGCGTCAAACCGGAGCTCACCAACCGGCGAACGTGGCCGTGCCGCGGGTCGTCCATCATGTTCAGCACCTGCCCTGCGATCGGCAGATCCTGCAGGACGGTGCCGCCGTACGGTCGCTCACCACCGGTCACCGAGGAGTATGTCTCCGGATCACGCAGCACCGCAAAGGCTTCCGCGTGGGTGGCCACCGACCAGAAGCCTTCCCCGTCGGGGGTGTGCTCGGTCGGCTCATGCCAGAACACCGGTGCAACTCGACGATGGATCGCGAACAGCTCGTGCGGAAACCCGTTGGCGAAGTTGTCCAGGTCGGTGAAATCGATCTGGTGGAGCGGACCCGCGACTTGTTCGACCGTCATGGCGTTACAGAATCGCAGCCGGGGTGTACTTGGCCGCGTCCGGGTAGCGGGCGACCAGCGTCTCCACCGCCGCAACCACCTCATCGACCTGATCACCGGCTGCACCGATGAACGCCTGCTTGTCGGCCAGCGCAACGTCGATCGCCGCCCGGTCCAGCGGCAACCGCGGGTCGGCGGCCAACCGGTCGGCCAGATCGGGTTCGGCGCCGGGTTCCCGCATCGCCAGCGCCACCGCCACCGCGTGTTCCTTGATCACCTGGTGCGCGGCCTCGCGGCCCATCCCGGCGCGTACGGCGGCGATCAGCACCTTGGTGGTGGCCAGAAACGGCAGGTAGCGGTCCAACTCCCGGCCGATCACCGCCGGGTAGGCGCCGAATTCGTCGAGCACCGTCAAAAACGTCTCGATCTGGCCGTCGGCGGCGAAGAACGCGTCCGGCAGCGCCACCCGGCGCACCACCGAGCAGAACACGTCGCCCTCGTTCCACTGCGCGCCGGCCAGTTCGGCGGCCATCGCGGCGTAGCCGCGCAGCACCACCTGCAACCCGTTGACCCGCTCGCAGCTACGGGTGTTCATCTTGTGCGGCATCGCCGACGAGCCGACCTGGCCGGGCGCAAAACCTTCGGTGACCAGTTCGTGCCCGGCCATCAGTCGGATGGTGTGGGCCAACGAGGAAGGGCCAGAACCTAATTGCACCAGCGCGGAGACGACGTCGTGGTCCAGCGAACGCGGATAAACCTGCCCAACGCTGGCCAAAACCGTGCTGAAGCCCAGGAAATCAGCGATGAGCCGCTCCAATTGCGCCAGCTTGGCGGTGTCGCCGCCGAACAGGTCCAGCATGTCCTGGGCGGTGCCCATCGGTCCCTTGATGCCGCGCAGCGGGTACCGCTCGATCAGCTCAGCCACCCGCCGCAGCGCGATCAGTGTCTCCTGGGCGGCCGAGGCGAACCGCTTGCCCAGGGTGGTGGCCTGCGCGGCGACGTTGTGGCTGCGTCCGGCCATCACCAGGTCGCGATAGGCCAGCGCCCGCTCGGCCAGCCGGGCCAGCACCGCCACGCCGTGAGCGAACACCAACTCCAGCGACCGGCGGATCTGCAGCTGCTCGACATTCTCGGTCAGGTCGCGGCTGGTCATACCCTTGTGCACGTGTTCGTGGCCGGCCAGCGCGTTGAACTCCTCAATGCGGGCCTTGACGTCGTGGCGCAACACCCGCTCGCGGGCCGCGATCGAGGCCAGGTCGACGTCGTCGAGCACTCGTTCGTAGTCGGAAAGCGCCTGCTCAGGCACCTCGACGCCCAGTTCTACCTGCGCCCGCAGCACCGCCAGCCACAGCCGTCGCTCGGCGACCACCTTGGCCTCCGGCGACCAGATCGCCACCATCTCGGCGCTGGCGTAGCGGCCGGCCAACACGTTCGGGATGCTCACAACGTGACAGCTTACGGTCGAGATGCGGCAGGCTGAGCAGATGTACTTCGTCGGTGTCGATCTTGCCTGGGGCGAAATCAACCAGAGCGGTATCGCGGTAATCGATGCCGACGGCCGGCTTCTGCATGTCGGTGCGGCGCAGGACGACGTGAGCATCGAGAACGTGCTGGCGCCGTATGTCAGCGACGACTGCCTGGTGGCCATCGATGCGCCGTTGATCGTGAAGAACCGGACCGGGTACCGGCCATGCGAGACGGCGCTCAACCACGACTTCCAGCGGTTCGAGGCAGGTGCGCGTCCGGCATACACGGACAAGCCAGAATTCAGCAATCCACGCGGAGCCCGGATAGCGGCCGCGCTCACTCTTGACATCGATCCCGCCGCGAATGCGGCCCGACGGGCGATCGAGGTTTATCCACATCCGGCGACCGTTGCGTTGTTCGGCTTACCGAAGACGCTGAAGTACAAGCGGGGCGCTTTCGGGGATCGTCAGCGTGACCTGTTGCAGTTGATGACGCTGATCGAGGGACTCGACAAGGCGACACCGCGGCTGCGGGTGAACCACAACGTGTCCTGGGTGGAGCTGCGGAAGCGGATCGCCGCGGCGACTCGACCGACGCAACTCGACAGAGACGAAGATCCCGTCGACGCCGTCGTGTGCGCGTACGTTGCGCTTTATTGGTATCACCGGCCGGAAGACGTGACGGTATACGGCGACTTCGCCACCGGCTACATCGTCACTCCGAGTCTTCCGCCCGACCTGGCCTCCCGTCGGCGTCCGGCCGCACAACCCGGTAAGGACGAGTTACTCGAGCGGCTTGCGCAGGTCGCTGCGCTTCTCGATGAGGCGCAGCTGGAGTTGGCTGCGATCCGTCGATACCTCGACCGCTAGCCGCCGACGATCCGACGCTTGACCGCCAGCATGAGCAGCGACAACACCACACCGCTCACGACCAAGATGCCGGCCAGCACATACTCCTGAATTTCGCGGCCCGACAGCGGCGTCACCAGATAGAGCGACGCGACAAACCCGACGACCGGCAGCGCGGTCGGCGTCTTGAAATGGCTGGGGTGACGGGGATCGGCCGCGCGGACGTCGCGGCGCAACACCAGCACGGCGACATTGACCACCGCGAACACCGCCAGCAACAGCAGCGACGTGGTGCCGCCCAACACCTCGATGGCGTCGGCCCGGGCAAACGCAGTGACGTAGAGAATCACCCCGAACGCACTCGCCGTGGTGAACAAGATCGCCACCCACGGTGACCGTCGGGCTGGACTGACCGTGCCCAGCACCGGCGGCAGCACGTGTTCGCGGGAGAGCCCATAGATCAGCCTGCTGGCCATCAGCATGCTGATCAGTGCGGTGTTGGACACCGCGATCATCGAGATGTACGGCAGGATGTCCTTGATCGGCAGGCCCGGCGCCCCGATCGCGGCGACGTCGACCAGCGGGGTGTCACTGGCTTTCAGCTCCCCGACGGGCACCAATGCCACCGAGCAGATCGCCACGACGATGTAGATGACGGCGGCGATGCTCAGTCCGGACAACAAGACCTTCGGGAAGACCCGGACCGGATTCTTGGTCTCCTCGGCCATATTGACCGAATCCTCGAATCCCATCATCGCGAAAAACGCCAAGGACGTCGCGGTGGTGACGGCCAGGAAAACGCTCTTGTGGGCGGGGGTGTCGAATGCGACGACCCGGGAGAAGTCGGCATGTCCGCCGACCGCGAACGCCCACATCCCAGCGAGGATCACCAAAACCAGCCCAGTGACCGCGATGCCGGTTAATGCGACGTTGAGCTTGACGCTTTCCCCCACCCCGCGCAGGTTCACCGCGGCCAGCACCGCAATGAACGACAGCGCGACGATGACAACCCCAGCGACACCCCAGCCGACGTGGAACGCGACGACGAAGTTGGCCGCGAAAAATCGCGACGCGGTCGATGCCGACGTGATGCCCGCACACATCACCACGAAAGCCACCAGGAAGGTCAGAAACTGGTTGCCGAACGCCTTTTGGGTATACAACGCCGCCCCGGCCGCATGCGGATATTTGGTGACCAGTTCCAGGTAGCTCAATGCGGTCACCGCGGCGATCAAGAATGCCAACAAGAACGGAATCCATGCTGCACCACCGACTTCGGCGGCCACGTCGCCGATCAGTGCGTACACGCCGGTGCCCAAAATATCGCCGAGGATGAAGAACAACAGCATGCCGGGCCCCATCACCCGGCGCAGCCGCGGCCGCTGTTCGATGGCCGCGAATCCCTCCATGACTCCTCCCCCGGAGGTCCCCCTGCGAATTTCCTACCATGCGTTCGTGTCCGCGCGGTTCCAGCGTGTTGCAGCCAGGTAAAACTGCGGCCGGATCAGATCTGCACGGGCCGCCGGTCAAACGGTGCCAGCACGTCGATGATGTCGATGAGTGTGGTTCGCGCGGCAACACGCGGGTCCTGCCGGTCATCTACCAGCGCGGAGACCACCGCGCCGTCGACCGCGCAAATCAACGCCGACACCAGCTCGAGCCGCACCGCGCGCCCCGACCGTTCGATGGCATCAGCGACGGCGTCGGCGCGCTGGCGCAGCATGCGACGCTGGATATCGCGCAACGCCGGCAGACGCGCACAGGCGATGTAGCGCTCGTAGCGTGAGATCAGTTGCTCGGTGAGGTGCAAACCGGATTCGTCGCCGACCAACAGGTCGACCAGCATGTCGGCGGTCGTATCGGAGCCGCGGCGGCGCCGGGACATGCCCGCCACCCGCGCGCGCAGCTGCGCCACCTCCAGCATCCCGACGTGCGCAACCGCGCTGGCGATGAGGTCGTCGAGGCAGGAGAAGTAGTAGGTGGTCGAGGCCAACGGCAGGCCGGCCCGGTGCGCGACCGCTCGGTGGCGCACCGCCTCGAGCCCGCCTTCGCACAGCAGCTCAGCGGCAGCGCTGACCAGCGCATACCGCCGACGTTCTCCCTTGGGAGTGACAGCTGCCGTCACGCCTAGTCATGGTGCCAGGCAGGCAGGTGCCGCATTGCCCTTTCGGACAAACGTTCACGCGATGGCATCGCGCCGGCGACGATGCAGAGCATAGCGATGAGGTGGGGGCACCCCCCAGCCGCGCAGCGCCGAGGGGGAGAGCGGCGCAATGGCATGATGACTCGCATGCCAGACCTGAGCCGCCGCGCCGTGCTGCGCCTGGGCGCCAGCGCGACTGCCGGGACGATCGGTAGCTACGCGCTTGGCACGCTGCTGCCGACCCCCGCGCTGGCCGCCCCGCCGACAATGACGACCGGCTCGTTCGTGTCGGCGGCCCGCGGTGGGGCGACGACCAATTGGGCGGTCGCTCGTCCACCGGGGCAGACCAAGGCGCTGCGGCCGGTGATTGCGTTGCACGGCAAGGGTAGTGATGCTTCCAGCGTGATGGCCGGCGGCGTCGAGCAGGGCCTGGCCCAGGCCGTCGCCGCCGGCCTACCGCCGTTTGCCGTCGTCGCCGTCGACGGCGGCGGAAGTTATTGGCATAAAAGAGCTTCCGGCGAGGACTCCGGCGCGATGGTGTGCAACGAGCTCATCCCGATGCTGGACGGTCAGGGCCTGGACACGTCCCGGGTGGCCTTCCTGGGATGGTCGATGGGCGGCTACGGCGCGTTGCTGCTCGGCGGCCGGCTGGGACCGGCACGCACCGCGGCGATCTGCGCGGTGAGCCCGGCGCTATGGCTCTCACCCGGGGCGACCGCGCCGGGTGCGTTCGACGGTGCCGACGATTGGTCGGCCAACTCGGTGTTCGGAATGCCGGCGCTGGCATCCATCCCGATCCGGGTGGATTGCGGTAATAGCGATCCGTTCTACGCCGCGACCCGGCAGTTCGTGGCTCAACTGCCCACCCCGCCTTCGGGCGGGTTCTCGCCGGGCGGGCACAATGCGTCGTTCTGGAGCGCGCAACTGCCCGCCGAACTGACCTGGATGGCGCCGCTGCTGACGGCGTAAGCCATCCTTGCGCCCAGCGTGTACCCACGGCGAAAAATCGGCCGAAATCTCGCCACACGTGCACGCTCGGCGCAAGAAGGCGCGCTCAGACCTCGACGACGACGGCGCCACCCTGGCCGCCACCCGCGCACATCGCGGCGACCCCGATCCCGCCGCCGCGGCGGTTTAGTTCGTGCACCAGCGTGGTCAGCATCCGCGCGCCGGTGGCCGCAATGGGATGGCCCAGGCTGCATCCGCTGCCGTAGATGTTGACCCGGTCCTCGTCGAGCCCGTATTCGCGGCATGCGGCAATCGGAACCGATGCGAACGCCTCGTTGATCTCCCACAACGTCACGTCGGCGGGCGACAAACCGGCGCGGTCGAGCACCTTGCCGATCACCCGAACCGCTCCAAGACCGGTGTCCCTCGGCTCCACACCGACAGAGGCCCAGGTCTTGACGGTACCCAGCACGGTCAGCCCGGCCGACCGCGCGAAGCCGTCGTCGGCAAGCGTCAGCGCCGCGGCCGCGTCATTGGTTCCGCTGCTGTTACCCGCGGTGATGGAAAAGCCCTCGATCTCGGGGTGCAGCACTTTCAGCGACGCCAACTTCGCCATGCTGGTGTCGCGGCGTGGATGTTCGTCCACGCTGAATTCGGTCAGCGCGTCGTCAGCGCCGTGGATCTTCAACGGGATGATCTCGTCGGCGAACGCGCCGGCATCGATCGCGGCGATTGCGCGTTGGTGCGATCTCAGCGCCCACGCGTCCATCTCTTCGCGGGTGATCCCGACGGCTTGGGCGGTGTTCCACCCCACGGTGATGGACATGTCACGGGTCGGCGCATCGGGTGTTTCCACGTGGGTGGGCGGCATCCAGCGATCCTCGAACTCCAGGGTCGGACCCGGGATGCGCCATTTCATCAGCGGGCCCGTCGACAGCGACTGCACTCCCCCGCCGACGACCACCCGCTCGGCACCGGAGCCGATCTGGGCGGCGGCGTTGGCGACCGCGGTGAGACTGCCCGCACAATGCCTGTTGACCGCCTGACCCGGCACCGAGACCATGTCGGAGGCGGCTGTAGCATAGCGGGCTAAATCACCTCCGCCGTAATGGGATTCGGCGAAGATCACGTCGTCGATGTCGGCCGGGTCGACGCCGGACCGCCGGACCGCTTCGCCCAGCACAGTGGTGGCGAGCACTTCGGCGGGTGTGTTGACCAGTGAGCCTTTGAACGACGTCCCGATCGCGGTCCGGACGGCACTGACGATGACGGGCTTGGGCATAGTCCACAATAGTAACAACTACGGTAGCGGCAACGATAACCGGGTGGGGCGGCCCCTCAGCCGGACGGCGTTACTGCACTTTTCGGGTTGAGGTTGGTCAGGTGCCCGCTTTCCTCGCCGGCGCCAGGGTCGAGTTCGCAGTCAACGATCGCCGGCGCGTTCGACGCCAGCGCTTCGGTGAGCGCGGATTGCAGCTCGGCCGGAGTGGTGACGTGATATCCCTTGCCGCCGAACGCTTCTGCGACCAACTCGTGACGTGCGTAGGCGTTGAGCGTAGTGGGTGCCGGGTCCGTCCCGGAGGGCACGGCCTCGTCACCGCGGTAGACGCCGCCGTTATTGAGGACGACGACAACGATCGGTAGCCGGTAGCGGCATATCGTCTCGAATTCCATTCCGCTGAAGCCGAATGCGCTGTCACCTTCGATCGCGACCACCGGCGCTCCGGTCTCGACCGCCGCGGCGATGGCATAGCCCATGCCGATTCCCATCACCCCCCAGGTTCCGCTGTCGAGGCGGTGCCGCGGCACCTGCATGTCGATGACGTTGCGGGCAAGGTCTAACGCGTTCGCGCCCTCGTTGACCAGGTAGACCTCCGGATGCTGATGCAGTACGTCGCGAATGGCCCGCAGCGCGTTGTGGAACCGCATCGGCTGCGGATCATCGGCCAGGCGTTTGCGCATCGCTGCGTCGTTGCCGGCCCTCCGCTCGGCGAGCTCACCGGTCCACGTCGTCGGCGCGACGATCGGATGCGTCTGCACGCCGTCGAGCAGCGCCGCCATCACCGAGCCGATGTCGCCGGCCAGCGGTGCCGCGATCGGCTGGTTGCTGTCGAACTCGGCCGCCTCGATGTCGACCTGGATGAACGTGGCGTCGGCGGACCATCGCGGCGCTTCGCCGTGGCCCAGCAGCCAATTCAGTCGGGCGCCGACCAGCATGACCACATCCGCGCGGGCCAGCGCCAGCGAGCGCGCGGCCGCGACGGACTGCGGATGAGAGTCGGGCAGCAGACCCTTGGCCATCGACATCGGCAGGAACGGAATCCCGGTCGCTTCCACGAACTTCCGAATCACGTTGTCGGCCTGCGCATATGCCGCACCCTTGCCGAGCACGATCAACGGCCGCCGAGCCTGGGCGAGCAACCTCACCGCGTGATCGACGTTGTCGGGCGCCGGCAGTTGCCGGGGAGCCGGGTCGACGACCCGCCACAGGGTTCCGGCAGCGGTGGCAGCGTCGATGGCCTCGCCGAGAACTTCGCCGGGGATGTCGAGGTAGACGCCGCCCGGCCGGCCGGAAGCCGCCGTGCGGATGGCGCGGGCGACGCCGCGTCCGATGTCCTGCACCCGCTCGATCCGGTACGCCGCCTTCGCGAACGGCCGGGCCGCGTTGAGTTGGTCGAGTTCCTCGTAGCCGCCGCGCTGCAAGTCCACC
The DNA here is from genome assembly GCF_050700595.1 of Mycobacterium sp. Lineage (GTDB taxonomy): Bacteria > Actinomycetota > Actinomycetes > Mycobacteriales > Mycobacteriaceae > Mycobacterium. The sequence goes on along the minus strand of NZ_JBOHHI010000166.1, from coordinate 9,869 downwards.
TGCGCCCGTTCACTGGATCCCGAGATCTGGATCATCGGGAAACAGTTCGTCGTGGCGTTCGCCAGCGCCACCAGACCATTGAGGAAGCCCGGCGCGGACACCGTCAGACAGACGCCGGGCCGCCGGGTCAAAAACCCGGCGGCGGCCGCGGCATTGCCCGCGGAGGTCTCATGCCGAAAACCGATGAATCGGATACCCGACGCCTGCGCGAGGCGGGCGAGGTCGGTGATCGGGATCCCGACGAGCCCGTAAATGGTCTCGACGCCGTTGAGCTTCAGGGCATCGACGAACAGGTGAAAGCCGTCGGTCAGCTGTGAGGGTGCCGGTTGAGTGCTCATGTCTCCAGTGTCGTACCTACCAGTAGCGTGTGAGCGATGACGTCCTCGAGCCCCGGCATCGCCGAACTCGTCAGGACAGCGGCAAGCCAGAACCCGCAGGCGCAGGCGCTCGTCGTCACCGCCGATCGCATCCCGATCAGCTACCACGACCTGCTGCGACTGGTCGACGACCTGGCCGGCCAGTTGGCGCGCGCCGGCCTGCAGGGCGGCGATCGGGTCGGGCTGCGCGCGCGTAGCAGCGCCGAATTCGTCGTCGCGCTCTTGGCGGCGTCGCGCGCGGGGCTCGTCGTGGTGCCGTTAGATCCGGCGCTGCCGGTTGCCGATCAGCACACCCGGGTTGCGGCCGCCGGAGCGCGGGTGGTCTTGACCGAGGCCGGCGAGACTGACGCAGAGTCGCCGTTCCCATGCTGGCCCGTCTCGGTGACCGCCGGTGCCGTCGCCCTCGACATCGCGGCGGCGACGATCCCGCCGACCGCGGCTCCCGACGGGCTGCGGTCCGACGACGCCCTCATCATGTTCACCGGCGGGACCACCGGGTCGCCGAAGATGGTGCCCTGGACGCACGACAACATCGCCGGCTCGGTCCGCGACGTCATCGCCACCTACGGGCTTGGCCCGCAGGATGCGACCGTCGCGGTGATGCCGTTGTTCCACGGCCACGGGCTAATCGCCGCGCTGCTGTCGACCCTGGTATCCGGAGGCACCGTACTGCTTCCCGCCCGCGGGCGCTTTTCCGCGCACACGTTCGCCGATGACATCCATGCCGCACAGGCGACCTGGTACACGGCAGTGCCCACGATTCACCAGATCCTGCTGGGGCGCACCGCATCCGACCAACCCGAGCATGGTCGGCTGCGGTTCATCCGCAGCTGCAGCGCCGCCCTGAACGAAGCGACCGCGCAGGCGTTACGCACCGAGTTCGCCGCGCCCGTGCGCAGCGCCTACGGCATGACCGAAGCCACCCACCAAGTGTCGAGCACGACGGACAACCAGCAGACCCCGACAGCCGGCCTGGTCGGCCGGTCCACGGGCGTGGAGATCCAGATTGTCGGCGACGACGGCCGGGCCTGCCCGCCAGATGCCGTCGGCGAGGTCTGCCTGCGCGGCCGCACGGTGGTGCGTGGGTACCTCGCCAATGCGGACGCGACCGCGAGCACATTCACCGACGGATGGCTGCACACCGGCGACCTGGGCTCACTGTCGGCGGCCGGAGAGCTGACGCTGAGCGGGCGCATCAAGGAGCTCATCAACCGGGGTGGGGAGAAGATATCGCCGGAGCGGGTCGAAGCCGTGCTGGCCGGTCACCCCGGCGTCGCCGAGGCAGCCGTGTTCGGTGTCGCAGATCCGCTCTACGGGGAAACCGTGGCCGCGGTGGTCGCGCCGCGTCCGTCCGGCTCGCCGAACCCCGCCGAACTGGCGGCGTTCTGCCGCGAGCGGCTGGCGGCCTTCGAGGTGCCTGCCAGCATCGAGGTGACAAGTGAGCTGCCGCACACGGCGAAAGGTTCGGTTGACCGCCGCGCGGTAGCGGAAAGATTCCGGCAGTGACCGTGCCGTTTGCCTGGGATTTCCCGTATGCCTGGCCGCGAATGCCCGTGCTGGCGCGCGACGTCGTCTGCACGTCGCAACCACTTGCCGCCCAAGCCGGCCTTGCGATGCTCGCCGCCGGCGGCAGCGCGGTCGATGCGGCGGTCGCGGCCGCGATCACCCTCACAGTGGTCGAACCGGTATCCAACGGGATCGGGTCGGACGCCTTCGCCATCGTTTGGGATGGTCGGCGATTGCATGGGCTGAATGCGTCCGGCCGCTCGCCTGCGGCCTGGACGCCGGAGTACTTCGGCGACAACGGCGTTCCGCTGCTCGGCTGGAATTCGGTGACTGTGCCCGGTGCGGTATCGGCATGGGCCGAATTGCACGCCTCCTTTGGAAAACTCCCGTTCACTCGTCTCTTCGAGTCTGCAATCTCCTACGGCCGCAACGGCTTTCTGGTATCGCCGACGGTCGCGGCGCAATGGGCTGCACAGGTGCCGGTCTTCAAGTCCGAGCCCGGGTTCCCCGAGGTTTTCATGCCCGGCGGGCGGGCGCCAAGACCCGGCGAGCTGGTCAGGTTTACAGATCACGCGGCAACCCTGGAAAAGATCGCTGAAACCAACGGCGAGGCGTTCTATCGCGGCGAACTGGCCGCCCAACTCGAGGCGCATGCGGCGGCCAACAACGCCGTCATGCGCGCCAGCGACCTGGCCGCTCATCGCGCCGACTGGGTCGGCACCATCAGCCGCGACTACCGCGGCTACACCATTCACGAGATACCGCCCAACGGCCAGGGGATCGTCGCGTTGATCGCTTTAGGTATCCTCGAAAACTTCGACATAGGCTCGTTCCCAGTCGATTCCGTCGACAGCCTGCATCTGCAGATCGAAGCGGTAAAGCTTGCTTTCGCCGATGCCCAGGCTTACGTCGCCGATATCGACCATATGCCGTTGCGCTCCGACCAGCTGCTGGACAACGAGTACCTCAAGCAGCGAGCCACGTTGATCGACCGGAACCGGGCGCGACCGGCCTCCGCCGGAACCCCTGACGGCGGCACCGTTTATCTCACCGCCGCCGACGCTTCGGGATTGATGGTCTCGATGATTCAGTCGAACTACATGGGGTTCGGCTCCGGTGTGGTGGTACCCGGCACGGGCATCGCCCTGCAAAACCGCGGCACGGAATTCGTTGCAACGCCGGGACACCCGAATCAGGTCGGACCGCATAAGCGCCCCTACCACACGATCATCCCCGGCTTTATGACCAAGGACGGCACACCGGTGATGAGCTTCGGGGTGATGGGCGGCACCATGCAGCCCCAAGGCCACGTACAGCTGGTGGCGCGCATTGTCGACCACCAACAGAATCCGCAGGCGGCCTGCGACGCGCCCCGGTTCCGATGGGTGCAGGGGAACCAGATCGCCTGCGAGAAGAGCTTCGGCCAGTCCACGCTCGACGATCTGCACCGGCGCGGCCATGAGCTGGTCATCGTCGACGACTACCACCAATTCGGCAGCTGCCAAGCCATCTGGCGGCTCGACGACGGGTATGTTGCGGTCAGCGACCCACGCCGGGATGGCCAGGCCGCAGGTTTTTAGCGGTCACGTTTACCACGCCTCCAGGTTGACATAACCAACAAATTCGCTCGTAGGCGGGCACAAAGGGTATCCCCCTTTCCGTAGAGGCTCTGTGGTTAGACGCAGATCTTGCCCTCTACGGCGGCCAGCGCGATATCGGTGCGGAAGTGGCCGCCGGGCAATCGAATTGAGTCGAGAATTCGGTAAGCGGCCGCGCGGGCTTGGGCCAGGTCGGCGCCGGTACCCACCACCGAAAGAACCCGGCCGCCGGACGACACGATCGCGCCGTCGTCGCGGCGGGCGGTCCCGGCATGCAACACGCCCTCGGCCTCCGCGCCGACGACAACGTCTCCGACCCGCGGCCGGCCCGGATAGTTCTCCGCCGCGAGCACCACCGTCACCGCCGCGCCTTCGCGCCAGCTCAGTTCGCCAAAACCGGCCAGCTCACCGGTGGCCGCCGCGTGAAGCACTTGGCCCAGCGGTGAGTCCAGCAGTGCCAGCAGCGATTGCGTCTCGGGATCACCGAAGCGGCAGTTGAATTCGATCACCGCCGGCCCCTTCGCCGTGATCGCCAACCCGGCATACAACAAGCCGCAGAACGGGCTGCCACGCCGGGCCAGTTCGCCCGCAACGGGTTCCATGATCTCGTTAACCATCGTGCGATAGACATCGTCGGGGAGCCAGGGCAACGGCGCATAAGCGCCCATACCGCCGGTGTTGGGACCGGTGTCGCCGTCGCCGACACGTTTGAAGTCCTGCGCCGCCAGCAGCGGGACCACGGTCTGGCCGTCGACGACACAGAACAGCGAGACCTCCGGGCCGTCGAGGTAGGACTCCAGTACCACGGGGTGGCCGGCCTCCAGCAGTCCGGCGGCATGGGCGCGTGCGGCGCCGCGGTCCGGCGTTACCACCACACCTTTCCCGGCGGCCAGCCGGTCGTCTTTGACCACCCAGGCGGGATCTCCGATTACCGGTCCGAATCGGTCCAGCGCCGCGTCCAAACGCGCTGGATTATCGACGATCTCACTCGACGCAGTGCGCACACCGGCGGCCGCCATCACGTCTTTGGCGAACGCCTTGGAACCCTCGATGCGGGACGCGTCCTTGCTGGGTCCGAAACAGGCGATGCCGCCGGCGCGCACGGCGTCGGCCACCCCGAGCACCAGCGGGACCTCGGGGCCGATGACCACCAGGTCGGCGCCAACCCGCCGGGCCAGCGCCACGACCTCATCACCCGAGGTGATGTCGACCTGGTGTTGGTCGGCCACCAGTGCGGTACCGGCGTTGCCGGGAGCGATGGCCAACGCCTCGACCTGGGGATCGTCGCGGAGCGCCAGCAGCAACCCATGTTCGCGGGCGCCGGAGCCGATCACCAGGACACGCACGAAATCTCACATTAGTCGACGGTCCCCGACCAGCAGACCATACACTTGACAATATGGTGTATGGTCGATGTCGTGACCACAACATCCAGCGGCTGTCCGTTCGGGACAGGCTTCGACTTCACCGATCCGGACGTCCTGCTACGCGGAATCCCCGTCACCGAATTCGCGCAGCTGCGCAAGACCGCACCGGTGTGGTGGTGTGAGCAGCCGCCCGGTGCCACGATCTTCGACGACGGCGGCTACTGGGTGATCAGCAAGCACCAACACATCAAGGACATCTCGCGGGACAACGAGGTGTGGTCCACCAACGCGAAGGGCGCGGTGATGCGGCTACCCGAAGGCGTGACGGCCGAGCAGCTGGAGCTGACCAAAGCGCTGCTGATCAACCACGACCCGCCCGAGCACACCCGGCTGCGCAAGCTGGTCTCCCGGCTGTTCACCCCGCGGTCGGTCGCCGTGCTGGAGGAGAAACTCGCGCTGGCCGCCCGCGACATCGTCCACGCAGCGGCCGAGAAGAACACCGGAAACTTCGTCGACGACATCGCGATGGAGCTGCCGCTGCTGGCGATCGCCGATCTGATCGGGGTTCCCGAGGCCGACCGCGAGAAGCTGTTCGCCTGGACCAACGCCATCATGAACACCGACGATCCGGACTTCGACAGCGATCCCACGACTGCCAATGCCGAGCTGATGGGCTACGCGTACACCATGGCCGAACAGCGCCGCCGCTGCCCGGCCGACGACATCGTCACCAAGCTGATCGAGGCCGATATCGACGGCGAGTCGCTCGGTGAAACCGAGTTCGCGTTCTTTGTCATCCTGCTGGCGGTCGCCGGCAACGAGACCACCCGCAATGCCATGACGCACGGCATCAAAGCCTTCTCCGACAACCCCGATCAGTGGGAGCGCTACAAGCGCGACCGACCCGAGACCGCCGTCGACGAGATCGTCCGCTGGGCCACCCCGGTGCACTGCTTCCAGCGCACCGCCAAGGTGGACACCGAGGTCGGCGGCGTCACCATCCGGAAGGGCCAGCGCGTCGGGCTGTTCTACAGCTCGGCCAACTACGACGAAGACGTCTTCGACCGGCCTTTCGAGTTCGACATCCTGCGCGATCCCAATCCGCACCTGGCATTCGGCGGGCAAGGAACGCACTACTGCATCGGCGCGAACCTGGCCCGCATGGAGATCCGGCTGATGTTCGACGAGATCGCCAACCAGCTGCCGGACATCTCCAAGCTGGCGGAGCCGGGGCGGCTTCGGTCAGGCTGGATCAACGGCATCAAGGACCTGCACGTCTCCTACCACGGGTAGTGGGTGAATGCGCACCCATGGTTGGGCCGGCTCGGCCCCGGCGAACGACGACGAAGCCGTCGCGCGCATTCTCGCCGCCGCGAGCCAGGCCATCGATGCGCGCGGAGCCGACATCAGCATCGCCGATGTGGCCCGCACACTGGGAGTAACGCGGCAAACCGTCTACCGCTACTTCCCCGGCACCGACGCGTTGCTTGTTGCAGCGGCCGAGCTTTCGGCGGCTGGATTTCTGGATCGGTTGGCCGCCCATCTGGCCGGGATCACCGACCCGGTGGAGGCGGTCACCGAAGGAATTGCGACCGCGCTGGAGTGGCTGCCGCGCGACAAACATATCGGCCTGCTGCTGTCGGCGGACCGCGCGAATACCTTCACCGCCGATGTGACCTCGGATGTCGCCATGCAGTTCGCGTGTTCCATGCTGCGGCGCTTCGACGTCGATTGGGCCGCAGTCGGATTCACCGACGATAGTCTCGTCGAGCTGGCCGAGCATCTGCTGCGGATCATCCAGTCGTTCGTCATCGATCCGGGCCGGCCGCCGCGGCGAGGCAAGGAGCTGCGACGGTATCTGCGCCGCTGGGTCGGCTCGGCAGTGCAGGCTTAGCCCAAATCCTTACCCGTGTGCATCCTGACCGCGTCATCGACGTTGGCTTTCTTGTCGTCGGCAGTGCCGGCGGCCGCGGCCTTCTTGCGTTTGGCGGTCACGCGTTCGATGACACCGTTGAGCCCGGAGCCGAGCGGGAAACCGACGTAGTGGGTCAAGAAGATCGCCATCTCGCGCAGTTCATCCTCGGTGAGTTCCTCATTTTGCAAGGCGGCGTTCACCTGCACCTCGGACAGATCCTGCAACCCCAGCGCGGTTACCACCGAAAGCGTCATGATCCGCTTGTCGCGCATCGATAGTCCCTCGCGGGTCCAGATCCGCCCGAAAAGATGCTCGACGGTCAGCGCGAAGTACTCGCCGGGCATGTCCGGCATCTCCCAGGCGTAGACCTCGTTCATCTTCGCCAGGCCCTTGCGGCGCAGCTCGTCCATGAGTCTCCAATCAGTCGGTCGTGTGCGGCACGCCGAGGCCTTCGGCCAGTCGCTCGAGGGCGATAGCGGCAAGTGGCAAGTCGACTGAGCGCGATTGACCCAGCGCGAGCGCCAGACTCAGGTCCTTTTCACCCAGCCCCCGGGTATGGGTAAACGGCTGATACAAGAAATGGTCCGGCTGCAGCGACGCCATGTCGTCGCGGACCATGATCGCGCCCGGCCCTCCGGTGAGCGCGTCGGTGTGCCGCACCACCCGGCCCAGCGCCTGCAGGTCCAGCCCGGCCGCCTCGGCCAGTTTCATGGCTTCACACGCCGCTGCGTACGAGGTGAACGTCAACATGTTGCGGGCCAGCTTCATTCGCGTCCCGGCACCCGGCTCGCCGGCGCGGATGACCATCGACGCCCACTGCTTGAATGCCGGCTTGATCCGCTCGTACACCGCGCGCTCGGCACCGACCATGGTGGCCAGTTCGCCCTTCTCGGCGGCCCCGGCACCACCGCTGACGGGCGCGTCGACGATGTGAATACCCTGTGGTTTCAGCTCGTTGGCCAATTCGACAGCCGTGGTGTCACTGATGGTCGAATGGATCGCGATGATGGTGCCCGGTTTCGCGTTGGCCGCCAGTTCGCCGACGACCTCGCGTACCTGCGCGTCGTCGAGGACGGTAACGCTGATGATGTCGGCGGTTGCGACGTCTGCCACGCTATCGGCCAATGTGGCGCCGGCCTCGGCCAGCGGTGTCATCGCCTCAATCCGAATGTCGTAGACCGTGACTCCGCCCGGCCAGTCGACCAACCGCTTGGCCATCGGCGCACCCATATTGCCCAGCCCGATGTAGCCGAGCTTCACACCGTTACTCATGATCGGATGACCTGTCCGCCGTCGACGTTGAAGATCTGGCCGGTGATCCACGACGCCTGATCGCTCAGCAAAAACAGGCACATGCCGACCAGGTCGTCGGGTGTGCCCATGCGGGACAGCGGGATCTGTTTGACCATGTCACCCACGATCTCGCCGGGCGTGACGGTCCTGGTGGCTTCGGTGTCGATCGGTCCCGGTGCGATCGCATTGATGCGGATGTTCATGCCGCCGAGTTCGCGAGACAGTTGCTGGGTCAACCCGTTGATGCCGACCTTGGCCAGGCCGTAGAAGTTGGAGTAGAGCCATGCCGCCGTCGACGACTGGTTGACGATCGCGCCGCCGCCGCGCTTGGCCATCTTTTTGTATACCGCCCGTGTGCACACCAGCGCCCCGTCGAGGTTGACGCTCATGAACTTCTTGTAGTAGTCGAACGGCACGGTTAGCAGCAGGTCGAGTTTCATGCCGCCGTAGATCGCGGCGTTGTTGACCAGATAGTCGATGCCACCGAACTCGGCCACCGTGGCATGTGCCATCGCCGTGGCCGACTCGGGGTCCGAGACGTCGACGGGTAGATGAATCGCGGAGCCGCCGTCGGCGACAATCTGCTTGGTCACCGCCTGCGCGGCCTCGGCGTTGATGTCGGCGACCACCACCGCGGCACCCTCGCGGGCCAGCGCCTGGGCGTAGGCCTGACCGATGCCCTGGGCGGCACCGGTGACAATGGCCACCTTGTTGTCGAATCGCATGTCTGTCACTGCACCCCTGTCGCAATGAGTTTCGTCTCGAGGTATTCCTCGAAACCCGCCAGGCCCATCTCGCGGCCGTTACCGGACTGCTTGTAACCGCCGAACGGCGCGTCGGCCGAATACCAGACACCGCCGTTGACGGTGACGGTGCCCACCCGCAGCCGAGACGCCACTCGCGCGGCGCGGTCCGGATCGGTGCTGACCACGCTGCCCGACAATCCGTACGGCGAATCGTTGGCGATGCGCACGGCGTCGTCGTCGCCGTCGTGGGCGATCACGGTGAGCACCGGTCCGAAGATCTCCTCGCGAGCCACCCGCGCGTCATTGCCCAAACCCGCGATCACGGTGGGCTCGATGAAGAAGCCGGTCGTTTTGTCGGCGGGTCGACCGCCGCCGCAGGCGAATGAACCGCCTTCCGTCACAGCCAGATCCAGGTAACCCTGTACCCGGTCGCGCTGACGGGCCGAGATCAGCGGCCCGCAGACGGTGCCGGGGTCGGTGGGGTCGCCGGGCTTGATCGACGACATGGTGGCCGCCGCGGTGGCGACTGCCTCGTCGTAGCGGTCCCGCGGCACCAGCAGCCGGGTGGTGATCGCACACCCCTGCCCGGCGTGCATGCACGCAGCGAACGCCGACATCGAGCAGGCGCCGGCCAGGTCGGCATCGTCGAGCACGACGAACGCCGACTTGCCGCCCAACTCCAGGAATACCTTCTTGATCGTGGCGGCAGCGTCGGACATCACACTGCGGCCGGTAGCCGTCGAGCCGGTGAACGTAATCATGTCCACCCGAGGGTCTTTGGCCAACACCGCACCGACGCTGTGGTCGCTGGCGGTCACGATGTTGACCACACCCGGCGGAAAGTCGGTGTGCTCGACGATGAGCTCGCCCAGTACCGCTGCGCACCACGGCGTGTCGGGTGCGGGTTTGAGCACCACGGTATTGCCGGCCGCGAGCGACGGTCCCAGCTTGGCCAGATTGATCTGGTGCGGGAAGTTCCACGGGGTGATCGCGCCGACCACGCCGACGGCTTCCCGGGCGATCGTGCGCCTGCTGGGAATGCCCATTGGCGACGCCTCGCCCAGATC
>NZ_JBOHHI010000165.1:0-7439 GCF_050700595.1 Mycobacterium sp. | reverse complement strand
CGTTGGTCCAGCCGCTGCACGGTCGTGGTGGACGCAACGTACACGGCCGGATCACGACCCGGCACAAGGGCGGTGGACACAAGCGTGCCTACCGGGTGATCGATTTCCGCCGCAACGACAAGGACGGCGTCAACGCGAAGGTCGCGCACATCGAGTACGATCCTAACCGCACCGCCAACATCGCACTGCTGCACTACCTGGATGGCGAGAAGCGCTATATTATTGCGCCACAGGGGCTTTCGCAGGGCGACGTGGTGGAGTCCGGCGCCAACGCCGATATCAAGCCGGGCAATAACCTGCCGCTGCGCAATATTCCGGCCGGCACGCTGATCCACGCTGTGGAGATGCGGCCGGGTGGGGGCGCCAAGCTCGCGCGCTCGGCCGGGTCGAGCATTCAGTTGCTCGGCAAGGAGGGTAGTTACGCCTCGCTGCGGATGCCCAGCGGTGAGATCCGCCGCGTCGACGTACGCTGCCGTGCCACGGTCGGCGAGGTCGGCAACGCCGAGCAGGCCAACATCAACTGGGGCAAGGCCGGTCGGATGCGCTGGAAGGGCAAGCGTCCGTCGGTGCGTGGCGTGGTGATGAACCCGGTGGATCACCCACATGGTGGTGGTGAAGGTAAGAGCTCGGGTGGACGTCACCCGGTCAACCCGTGGGGTAAGCCGGAGGGGCGGACCCGCAGGCGCCACAAGGCCAGCGACAAGATGATCGTCCGACGCCGGCGCACCGGCAAGAAGCACCGCTAGGAGTTAGCCGATGCCACGTAGCCTGAAGAAGGGTCCGTTCGTCGACGACCATCTGCTCAAGAAGGTCGATGCGCAGAACGAGAAGAACACCAAGCAGGTCATCAGGACCTGGTCGCGGCGGTCGACCATCATCCCGGACTTCATCGGCCACACCTTCGCGGTCCACGACGGACGCAAGCATGTGCCGGTGTTCATCACTGAGGCGATGGTGGGTCACAAGCTCGGCGAGTTCGCGCCGACGCGCACCTTCAAAGGGCACATCAAAGACGACCGGAAAGCCAAGCGGCGATGAACACGACGACTGAATTTCCTTCTGCGATAGCCAAGGCCCGGTTTGTGCGGGTGTCGCCGACCAAGGCGCGCCGGGTGATCAACCTTGTCCGCGGCAAGTCGGTGACCGAGGCGCTTGACATCCTGCGCTGGGCGCCGCAGGCGGCCAGCGTGCCGGTGGCCAAGGTCATCGCCAGTGCTGCGGCCAACGCCCAGAACAACAATGGACTGGACCCGGCGACCCTGGTGGTGGCCAGCGTCTGCGCCGACGACGGCCCCACCGCCAAGCGGATTCGTCCGCGTGCCCAGGGCCGTGCGTTCCGGATCCGCCGGCGCACCAGCCATATCACCGTGATCGTGGAAAGCCGGCCGGTGGCCGATGAACGGTCGCAGTCGGCGCGGGCACGGCGCGCGCAGGCCAGCAAGGCCGCCGCCCAGGCGCCGGCCAAGAAAGCATCCGCCGCGAAGGCGCCGGCCAAGAAAGCGGCTGCTGAGAAGGCGGCTGCTGAGAAGGCGCCGGCGAAGAAAGCCCCGGCAAAGAAAGCGCCCGCGAAGAAGGCAACTGCCGCGAAGTCCACGCAGAGCGAGACTTCTGAAGCGAAGGGAGGCTCGCAGTAGTGGGCCAGAAGATCAATCCGCACGGCTTCCGGCTCGGCATCACCACCGACTGGAAGTCTCGCTGGTACGCCGACAAGCAGTACGCCGAATACGTCAAGGAAGACGTCGCGATCCGGCGGCTGCTGTCCACCGGACTGGAGCGGGCCGGGATCGCCGACGTGGAGATCGAACGCACCCGCGACCGGGTTCGGGTAGACATCCATACCGCCCGGCCGGGCATCGTCATCGGTCGCCGCGGCACCGAAGCCGACCGCATCCGCGCGGATCTGGAGAAGCTGACCGGCAAGCAGGTGCAGCTCAATATCCTCGAGGTGAAAAACCCGGAGTCGCAGGCACAGTTGGTGGCCCAGGGTGTGGCCGAACAGTTGAGCAACCGGGTGGCGTTCCGGCGCGCGATGCGCAAGGCCATCCAGTCGGCGATGCGTCAGCCCAACGTCAAGGGCATCCGGGTGCAGTGCTCCGGCCGCCTCGGCGGTGCCGAAATGAGCCGCTCGGAGTTCTATCGGGAAGGCCGCGTCCCGCTGCACACGCTGCGCGCCGACATCGACTACGGCCTGTATGAGGCCAAGACCACCTTCGGCCGGATCGGCGTGAAGGTGTGGATCTACAAGGGCGACATCGTCGGCGGCAAACGCGAACTGGCCGCTCCGGCGGCGGGCGGCGCGGAGCGTCCCCGGCGCGAGCGGCCGTCGGGCACCCGTCCGCGCCGCAGCGGCGCCGCGGGCACCACGGCGACGAGCACCGAGGCCGGGCGGGCCGCCTCTGCCACTGAGGAAGCTGCGGCGGCCGGCGAGCCGACGCTTGAGACGCAGAGCACGGAGAGCTGAATCATGTTGATTCCCCGCAAGGTTAAGCATCGCAAACAGCATCATCCCCGTCAGCGCGGCATCGCCAGCGGCGGTACGGGAGTGACCTTCGGCGACTACGGCATCCAAGCACTCGAACACGCCTACATCAGCAACCGGCAGATCGAGTCCGCCCGTATCGCCATCAACCGGCACATCAAGCGCGGCGGCAAGGTCTGGATCAACATCTTCCCGGACCGCCCGCTGACCAAGAAGCCGGCGGAGACCCGAATGGGTTCGGGTAAGGGGTCGCCGGAGTGGTGGGTGGCCAACGTCAAGCCGGGCCGGGTGCTCTTCGAGCTCAGCTACCCGAACGAATCGATCGCCCGGGCCGCGTTGACCCGGGCGATCCACAAGTTGCCGATCAAGGCACGCATCATTACCCGAGAGGAACAGTTCTGATGGCAGTGGGTGTTTCCGCTGGCGAACTGCGCGAGCTCACCGGCGAAGAGCTGATCGACCGATTGCGCGAATCCAAGGAAGAGCTGTTCAATCTGCGCTTCCAAATGGCGACCGGACAACTGAACAACAATCGTCGACTTCGCACGGTGCGTCATGAGATCGCGCGCATCTACACCGTGCTGCGCGAACGTGAACTCGGCCTGGCTTCCGGGCCCGACGGTGAGGAATCGTAATGGCAGAGGCGAAGACTGCTGGCAAGGCTGCGTCGAAAAAGGCCGCTCCCACAAAGGCCGCTCCCAAAGAACCCGCCCAAAAAGCTACCGGCAATGGCAAGGGCCCCAAGCACACTCCGCGCACCCCGAAGCCCCGGGGCCGGCGCAAGACCCGTATCGGCTATGTGGTGAGCGACAAGATGCAGAAGACCATCGTGGTCGAGCTGGAGGATCGGGTGAGGCATCCGCTGTACGGCAAGATCATCCGCACGACCACCAAGGTCAAGGCGCATGACGAGAATGGCACTGCCAGTGTCGGCGACCGGGTCTCCCTGATGGAGACCCGCCCGCTGTCGGCGACCAAGCGCTGGCGGCTCGTCGAAATCCTGGAGAGGGCCAAGTAGTTTCCAGCGCGACCAGACGCAAAAGCCCCCATTTCGTAACGAAATTGGGGGCTTTTGCGTCTGGTCGCCCGGGTATAGTCACGGCGATGACGACCGAGTTCAACGGCAAGATCGAGTTAGACATCCGTGACTCGGAACCGGACTGGGGACCGTTCGCTGCACCGACGGCACCAGAGAACGCACCCAACATCCTCTATGTGGTCTGGGACGACGTCGGGATCGCGACATTTGACTGCTTCGGCGGACTGGTCGAGATGCCGAACATGACCCGCATCGCTGACTGTGGCGTACGGCTGTCGCAGTTTCACACCACCGCGCTGTGCTCACCGACCCGGGCGTCGTTGCTGACCGGTCGCAACGCCACCACCGTGGGCATGGCGACCATCGAAGAGTTCACCGACGGGTTCCCCAACTGCAATGGTCGTATCCCGGCCGACACCGCGCTGCTGTCGGAAGTGCTCGCCGAACGCGGCTACAACACCTACTGCATCGGAAAATGGCACCTCACCCCGCTCGAGGAGTCGAACCTGGCGTCGACCAGGCGGCACTGGCCGTTATCGCGCGGCTTCGAACGGTTCTACGGGTTCATGGGCGGTGAGACCGACCAGTGGTACCCCGACCTGGTCTACGACAACCATCAGGTAACCCCGCCCGCGACACCCGAGGACGGTTATCACCTGTCCAAGGACATCGCCGACAAGACGATCGAATTCATTCGTGATGCCAAGGTGATCGCGCCGGACAAGCCCTGGTTCGCCTACGTCTGCCCCGGCGCCGGACATGCCCCGCATCATGTGTTCAAACAGTGGGCCGACCGCTACGCCGGCCGCTTCGACATGGGCTATGAGCGCTACCGCGAAATCGTGCTGGAGCGCCAAAAGGCGATGGGCATCGTGCCCCGTGGCACCGAACTGTCGCCAATCAACCCGTATCTCGATGTAAAGGGTCCTAACGGTGAGCCGTGGCCGTTGCAGGACACCGTGCGGCCCTGGGAAACACTGCGCGACGACGAGAAGAAGCTGTTCGCCCGGATGGCCGAGGTGTTCGCCGGCTTCCTCAGTTACACCGACGCCCAAATCGGCCGGATCCTGGACTATCTGGACGATTCCGGGCAATTGGACAACACCATCGTCGTCGTGATCTGCGACAACGGCGCCAGCGGTGAGGGCGGGCCGAACGGGTCGGTCAACGAGACGAAATTCTTCAACGGCTATATCGACACCGTCGAGGAGAGCATCAAGTTCCTCGACCGCCTCGGCGGTCCCGAGACCTACAACCATTACCCGATCGGGTGGGCGATGGCCTTCAACACGCCCTACAAGTTGTTCAAGCGCTACGCTTCGCACGAAGGCGGCATCGCCGACACGGCTATCATCTCGTGGCCCAACGGTATTGCCGCGCATGGCGAGGTTCGTGACACCTACATCAACGTCTGCGACATCACCCCGACCGTCTACGACCTGCTGGGGATGACTCCGCCGGAGGTCGTCAACGGGATCCCGCAGCGGCCGCTGGATGGGATGAGTTTCAAAGCCGCCCTTGTTGATCCGGCCGCAGACACCGGAAAGCACACCCAGTTCTACACCATGCTGGGCACTCGCGGGATCTGGCACGACGGCTGGTTCGCCAACACCGTACACGCCGCGACACCCGCGGGCTGGTCGCATTTCGATGCCGACCGTTGGGAGCTGTTCCACATCGAGGCCGATCGCAGCCAGTGCCACGACCTGGCTGCCGAGCAGCCCGACAAACTCGAGGAACTCAAACAGCGGTGGTTCGCCGAGGCCGCCAAGTACAACGGGCTGCCGTTGGCCGACCTGAACATCCTGGAGACGATGACCCGCTGGCGCCCTTATCTGGTCGGCGAACGGTCCACCTACACCTACTACCCCGACAGCGCAGACGTGGGCATGGGTGCCGGTGCCGAGATACGAGGCCGGTCGTTTTCGGTGCTGGCCGACGTGACCGTGGACACCACCGGCGCCGAAGGCGTGCTGTTCAAGCAGGGCGGCGCCCACGGTGGCCACGTCCTGTTCATCCAGGGCGGACGGCTGAACTACGTCTACAACTTCCTCGGTGAGCAGGAACAGCTGATCTCCTCACCCGACTCGGTCCCGTTGGGCCGGCACCTGTTCGGAGTCCGCTACACCCGGACAGGAACCGTGGAAAACAGCCACACCCCGCTCGGTGAAGCCACCATGTACGTCGACGACACCGCGGTCGCCGCGTTGCCGGACATGAAGGCGCATCCCGGAATGTTCGCGTTGGCCGGCGCCGCCATCACTGTTGGGCGCAACAGTGGCTCGGGAGTGTCCAGCCGGTACGAAGCCCCCTTCGCGTTCACCGGCGGGACTATCGCGCAGGTCACCGTCGACATCTCCGGCACACCGTACGAGGATGTGGAAAAGCGGCTGGCGCTGGCCTTCTCGCGGGACTGAGGTCGCGTGACTGAAGCCGTGCTGACCGACCTGGTTGAGTTACCCGGCGGCTCGTTCCGGATGGGGTCGACAAGCTTCTACCCCGAGGAGGCGCCGATCCACACCGCGACCGTGGCCGCGTTCGCGGTGGAGCGGTATCCGGTGACCAACGCTCAATTCGCCGAATTCGTTGCCGCCACAGGCTATGCGACGGTTGCCGAGCAGCCGATCGACCCCGCACTGTATCCGGGTGCGGATCCGGCTGACCTCGTCCCGGGCGCGATGGTGTTCCGCGCGACGGCGGGCCCGGTCGACCTGCGGGACTGGCGGCAGTGGTGGGACTGGGCGCCGGGCGCGAGTTGGCGGCACCCGTTCGGGCCGGACAGCGACATCGCCGACAGCTACATAGCCGACCACCTCGATCACCCCGTCGTGCAGGTGGCGTACCCGGACGCCGCTGCCTACGCCCGGTGGGCCGGGCGGCGGTTGCCGACCGAGGCCGAATGGGAGTACGCGGCCCGCGGCGGCAGCACCACGACGTACGTGTGGGGAGACGAGGAGAAGCCCGGCGGCCAGTTGATGGCCAACACCTGGCAAGGCACATTCCCCTACCGTAACGACGGCGCGCTTGGTTGGACCGGGACGTCTCCGGTGGGCGCATTCCCGGCCAATGCGTTCGGTTTGCTGGACATGATGGGCAATGTCTGGGAGTGGACCACCACCGAATTTTCGGCCCATCATCGGCTGGATCAGCCGCCGAAGGCCTGCTGCGCACCGTCCGGGCCCGCCGACCCGACGGTCTACCAGGCGCTCAAAGGTGGCTCATACCTGTGCGCGCCGGAGTACTGCCACCGGTACCGGCCGGCGGCGCGGTCCCCGCAATCGCAGGACACCGCGACCACCCATATCGGATTCCGCTGCGTGGCCGACGTACCGTAGTCTGCCGTTCGCAGCGTCCCGAAACCCAGATATGAGCGAGCCAGCAGTGGGTAGACCTTGACCGAGGCCTGAGCACGATGCCCTTGCCCGAACCTATGACACGACCCAATCGAGGTCGAACGCGTTGCTGATGGCGTCGGCAAGGGTTGGTTCCTGCGACGCGAGAAGGTAGCCGATTTGACGACCAAGGTCAGACGCCGGGATCGTTTGGATGTTGTCGCAACTGACGACAGACGGTTGATTCAGCCCGTTCACCGCGCCTACCGGGACTTCGGTGGTCAGCCCTCGGACGGTTGTCGTGATTGGGGCGACGGTGACGTTGGTGAGATGCGGACGCACGACCTCGCGGGTGAGAATCAGGACGGGTCGGGCCTTGTCGAGCTGGGCGATGTGGATGGGTCGCATCAGTCGATGTCGAGGACGGTACGAGCAGAGTGGCCGGCCAGTGCATCCAAATCACTCGGCGCTGACATGCTGGCCGCGAGGATCTCCGCGTCGCGTTCGGCGAGACGACGGCGACGTTCCCGTTCCAGCGCCCGCACCACGACAGCCGCACGGCTGCGGGCATGTTGTCCCCGGACTTCGT
>NZ_JBOHHI010000164.1:0-7079 GCF_050700595.1 Mycobacterium sp. | reverse complement strand
GATCGCCACCCCGCCGAGCTCGCAGTCGCGGGTCGTGACCCGCACGATCGAGGTGATCGGCGGCTCCCACCGCAACACCTCCTCGATGGCACCACCGACCATGGCACGATCCGCGCGGACCGCCGCCAGCAGCACCGGGTCGGTGAGCAGCGCGACCAGGAGATTGCCCGAGGCGCGGTAGGTGGTCTCGACTCCAGCCGGCAAGATCAGCAGCAAAAACGCAAAGATCTCCGTGTCGGTCAGCCGCGCACCGTCGATCTCGCATTCGGCCAGCGTGCTGATCAGATCGTCCTGCGGGTCGCGCCGCCGCTCGGCGAGAACGCCGCCGAAGTACTCCTTCAGCGCTGCAGATGCGGCGATTCCGCGGTCCCAGTCGTAGACCACGTTGATCAGCTCGATCGACAGCCGCTGGAAACGCAGGTAGTCCTCGCGCGGCAGGCCCATGAGCCGTGCGATGACCTGAACCGGGAACGCGAAGGTGAACTCGCGAACCAATTCCGCGTGCCCACGTGGGGCGAACCGGTCGATGAGATCGTTGACCACGACCTGTACCAGTTCACCGCGCCAGCGTTCGAGCACCTTAGCCCGAAACGACGGTGTCACCAGGGCCCGGTGCACCCGATGCTCGGCGCCGTCGAGTTCGAGCAGGGTGCGGCCCATGACCGGGCCCATGATCTGCTCGTAGATCGACGACGAGTACATCTCGTCGTGGGTGAGCACCGTCCGGCACTCCTCGTACCCCAGCACCGTCATGCCCGCGTCGCCCAGCGTCTGGGTGGAGGTCTCGGCGAACGGATTGCCGACCATCACCGGGTGCTTGGTGCGCGCCGCGCGCAGCCGCTCATGCACGTTCTCGACCTGCATGAGCAGCCCGCCCTGCAGTTCGGTCGGTTCGAACTCGTCGAGGGGCGGGTTCACAGTTTCAGCCATCAGCCGGCACCGTTTCGGTGTCCCGCCCGGAGCGCAGCACCGTGCCGGGCATCGCGCCGGTGGCCACGCCGTCGCGACACACCTCGACACCGCCGACCAGCACCGAACTGATGCCACGGGCGTCGGCCACCAGCCGGGGTGCGCCGGCAGGCAGGTCGTAGCACGTGCGTTCGGGGCCGTGGTCGACAGTGGCCGGATCGAACAGCACCAGGTCGGCATGCCAGCCCGGCGCGATCCGGCCGCGGCCGCGAAGCCCGTACAGGCGCGCGGGGACGTCGGTGATCAGCCGGACGGCCTCCTCGAGCGTCACCACCTGATGCTCGCGCGCCCCGTGGGCGAGCAGCGACGTGGTGTAAATGGCACCGCACATCATGTCGAGGTGGGCCCCGGCGTCCGAGCCGCCGATCACCGCGTCGCGGTGCCGCCACACCTCGGCGCGCGCCCGCCAGTCGGCGGCTTCGTCGCCCATCCGCGGCGGTGTGAGCCCGGTGCGCAGTTCGTCGGCGATCACGATGTCGCACAATGTGTCGAACGGTTCGTGACCGCGGGCGGCGGCTACCTCGCCCACGGAATGTCCGGTGGCGTCGGCGTTTTCCGGGGCGAACGTCTCGACGATGATCAGCCGCTCCCAGTTCGCCAACCCGCGCAAGATCCCGGCCTCCTTTGAGTGGGCGCCGTCGTTGAGGCGGTGGCGCACCTGCGGATCCGTAAGCGCCTTGAGCCGCTCGGGCACCGGCAGGTGCATGGTGTCGCGCCAGCCGGGCAGCCCGTCGAGCACGAAACCGCTCAGGAACGACAACCGGATGCCCATGGCGTGCGGCAGGGTGAGCGCGACTACCCGGGCGCCGCGCTCGGCGGCGACCTCGGAGGCCCGCAGCTGGCCCTGGTGCCCGGCCGGGTTAGCCGCCGAGACGCCCAGCACGTTCCAGTTCAGTGGCCGGTCGGCGGCCCGCGACATGTCGGTGAGCAGCGCAATCTCGTCGTCGGTGAACCCGGACAGGCAGCCCGGGATGATCGCCTCGAGTGTGGTGCCCGGATGGTCGCGGACACCGCCTGCCAGTGCCACCAACTCCTCGCGCGACGCGCTGCGCGACGGCACGGGCTGCCCCGCAGCGTCGTTGTGGGTGTGCGACTGCGACGTCGAAAGGCCCAGCCCCCCAGCGGATAGCGCATCATGCAGCAGATCGACCATCTGCGCGATGTGCTGCGGACTCGCCTGGCCGCCGACCGCGTCGCCGCCCATCGCCGCCAACCGCAGCGCCGAGTGGCCGACCAGAAAGCCGGCATTGACCGCGATGCGGCCGTCGAACCGGGCCAGCCAGTCCCCGAACGACGTCCATTCCCAATCCAGCCCGGCCCGCAACGCGTCGAGCGGCATCCCCTCGACCCGCGCGAGCATCCGGGTGAGGTAGTCCTGCTGCTCGGGCGCCGCGGGCGCCAGGGTGAAGCCGCAGTTGCCGCCGAAGACCGTGGTGACACCGTGCTGCACCGACGGGCTGGCGGTCGGATCCCAGAACAGTTGCGCGTCGTAGTGGGTGTGCAGGTCGACAAAGCCCGGCGCCAGCACTTGCCCGGCCGCATCCACGGTGCGCGCCGCGCCGTCGTCGACGTGACCGACCGCGGCGATCCGGCCGTCCTCGATACCGACATCGCCGTGGCGGGCGGGCGCCCCGCTGCCGTCGACGATCTCGGCGTCCCGGATCAGCAGGTCTAGCATGTCAGCCAACCGTTGTCCGGCAGTGGGTGGCGAAACAGCTTCGCGGCGTTGCGATGTGTGATGCGTGCGGCGTCCTCGGCCGACAGGCCGGCGACGTTGCGAGCGACGACCTCCTGGGTGTCCGGCCAGGTGGAATCGGCGTGCGGGTAGTCGCTTTCGACCAGAATGCGTTCGGCGCCGATCGCGTCCAGCGCGCCGAACGCGTGCGGGTCGTCGATCGAGCAGAACCAGAAGTTGCGCCGCAGCACCTCGCTGGGCAATAGGTGACCCGTCCAGGATCCGCCCTCGCGGCCCGAAGCGGAGTGGGCCAGCACGTAGTCGGCGCGGTCGCCGAGCATGGCCGCCCAGCCGAGCCCGCCCTCGGCCAGGGTGATGTTCAGCCGCGGGAAGCGCACCGGGATGCCGGACCACAACATGTCGGCGCAGGCGACCAGCGCGTTGACCGGGAACAGGGTGGTGATGGTCTCGAATGGGGTGTCCGGCGCCGGGATCGGCGCCCACTGGGCCGATCCGGTGTGCAGGCACACCACGGTGTCGGTGTCCTGACACGCGGCGAAAAACGGGTCCCACACCCCGGTGTGCAGGCTGGGCAACCCGCACTGGGCGGGCAGCTCCGGGAAGCTGACCGCCTTGAAGCCGCGGGCGGCGTTGCGGCGGACCTCCTCGGCCGCCAGCTGCGGGTCGGCCAGCCACGGCAGCTGCAGCGGGATGATCCGCTCCGGGAAGCTGCCGGCCCACACTTCGAGGTGCCAGTCGTTCCAGGCCCGCAGCACCGCCAGGCCCAGCTGCCGATCCTTGCTCTTCCAGAACACGGTGCCCGAGAAGCCGGCAATCAGCGACGGAAAGTTCAACGACGCCCAGATACCGGCCAGGTCCATGTCGGCGACGCGGGCCTTGATATTCCAACAGCCGGGACGCATCTCGTCGAACCGGGCCGGTTCCATGCTCCATTCTTCCGGCGGTCGCCCGACCACTGCATTGAGCCCGATGTTGGGATATTGGCTGTCCTCGTAGTGCCACACCTGGCGACCGTCGTCGGTCTCGACGACCCGGGGTGCCCGCTCGGCCAGCGCGGCCGGAAGCCGCCCGGCGAACATGTCGGGTGGCTCGATGACGTGGTCGTCGACCGAAATCACCACGTGCCGTCGCTCACGCGGAGCGGGGTCCGGCAGCAGCCCCATAGCTGAAGCTAACGATGGGCCTCGTGCGGTGTCAATGCTATCTATGCAATCAATGCAAAGATGCGAGTCTCGGCTACCCTTGGTCACTCGTGGGCATGACGACAGTTTCACCCTGGGTTCGCCGTGGCGGTCCGGCGGTCTTGGCCGCGGCGCTGCTGCTCTATCTGGTGGTATATGTCCGCTGGCCCAGCATGCTGGTCCAGGTCGACCTGCAGGTGTACCGCTTCGGCGCGACGCGGGTGCGGGACGGACTTGACCTCTACTCGGTTGGACTGACCGGCAATCCGAAAACGCTGCTGTTCATCTACCCGCCGTTCGCGGCACTGGGTCTGCTGCCGCTGGCCTATATCAGCGAACCGACGGTGCAGATCCTCTGGTTGTTGTTGATGTGTGGGCTGACCACCTACGCGATCCGCCGCATGCTGACCGCGATGGGGCTAACCGCGGGACGTGGATTATGGAGCCTCACAGCGCTATTGGTCGGTCTGGTGGCATGGCTTGAGCCCGTTCGGCTTTCGCTGCAGCTCGGGCAGATCAACATTGTGATCCTGGTACTGGTGCTGACCGACCTGTTGGGTCCTGCGCAGCGGAAATGGGTCGGCATCGGCATCGGCCTGGCGGCCGGGCTCAAGTTGACCCCGGCGTTGTTCATCGTCTATCTGGCCGCGACCGGCCGGCTGCGTGCCGCGGTGGTGGCCGGCGCGACATTCGTCGCGACACTTGTCGTTGGATTCGTCTTGCTGCCAACAGATTCCGCGTTCTACTGGCTGCGAGGAGGTTTCCACGACGCCGGCCGGATCTCACAGAATCCGTACGCCAGCACCGCCAATGCCAGCGTCGGCGGGCTGCTGACGCGGCTGCACGCACCGGCGGCACTGGCCACCGCGGCGGCGGTGGTGCTCGCGGCGGTTGCGGTGGCGCTTGCCGCGCTCGCCTACCGGCGCGGCCACGCCGTTCTGGCCATAGCCATTGTCGGGATGGCTTGCGCCGCTGCCTCGCCATTCAGCTGGAGTCATCACTGGGTGTGGTTCGCACCGCTGATCGTGCACCTCGGGTTTCGGGCTTACGTGCTGGGCCGCACCTGCTCGACATGGACGCTGTGGCCGCTGTGGGTGCTGCTTGCCGGCTGGTTCACCTCGGTACGGGCTCACAGTCAAGCGGCGGGTGTGCTCTCGCTGCGGCCCGGCGGTGTCTGGAATGACATCGTCCCCGGCGGCTACGCGGTGGTGTTCGTCGCCGTGCTGATCGGCACGGCGGTGTGGCTGTGGCGCTCGCCCCGCCGGTCAGAGCAGTCGCTTGATTCCCGGGTAGGCGTCGAAGCCGCGGTCGAAGCTCACGAGTTGAGCGATGTGGTGGCGGGCCATGACCGCGACGTGTAGCGCATCCCTGGCAGACAAGCTCTGGTAGCGCAACATGATGTCCTTTGCACCCTCAACGTCGGCGTGCCCGATCGACAACACATCGTCGACCACCTGTAGGACTGCGTCGAAGGCCGGCTGGATCGCCTCGCGCCGATTGATCGCCGCATACCTGTGACAGATTTCCTGCAGTACCTCGGCATCGGTGACCAGCCGTTCGCCCGCCGAGAGCGCGGATTCCAGCACGCGCTGGGCATCGAGCTTGTGCGGGCGTGAGCCGCCCACCAGGTACATGGGGATGTTGGTGTCGACGAAGATCACGGTGCGGCGTCGGGCGGCGCCGGGCAATTGACCAAGTATCCGCGTTCGGTCTCTTCCAGCATCTGGTCGATGTCGGGAGCCGGGAACTCGTGACGCATGGCGGTGCGGATGGCGCGCAACTTGGTGTCAAGGTCGCCGCCCGGCTCCCGCTCCTGTGCTTCGCGCAACGTGCGGCGAACCCACTCCGACACGGTCGTCCGGTGCCGACGCGCGGTTTTTTGGATCTGTTCCCACTCGTCGGCGTCGAGAAGAACCTGCAGGCGCTTACTCATAACATGAGTATAGATGACTCATTCACGCATGAAGGGCTACGCCGGTGCCGGCTGGCGCACGAATGCCCGGGGCTGGGTGAACGCCCGGATCCCGTCGACGCCGAATTCGCGGCCCAGGCCCGACTGGCCGACGCCGCCGAACGGCAGCCGCGGATCTTGGGCTGCCATGCCGTGGCAGTTGACGCTGACCGTGCCGGCGACCAGTTGGGCGGTGACCCGGTCGGCCAGCGCGTCGTCGCCGGTCCAGATCGAGGCGGTGAGACCGAAGTCGGTGGCGTTGGCGGCGGCCACCGCATCATCCAGGCCGTCGTAGCCGAAGATCGGCAACACCGGGCCGAACTGCTCCTCGGTGGCCAGCGCGGAGTCGGGCGGCAGGCCGGTGACGACGGTCGGTAGCGCGAAGTAGCCGCCGGCGTCCGCGTCGGCGTCGCGGATGCGCCCGGCGGTCCGGACCCTCGCGCCGCGCGCCTCGGCGTCGGTGACCAGCTTCCGGACCCGGTCGCATCCGGCGGCGGTGTGCAGCGGGCCGAGCGTGGTCTCCTCGGCCAGGCCGTCGCCGACCACCTCCCGGTCGCAGCGCGCCAGCACCGCGTCGGCCAGCTCGCCGACCCGGCCGGCCGGTGCGTACAGCCGTTTGATCGCCATGCACACCTGGCCGCCGGTGGTGTAGGTGGCGCTCACCAGCCGCTCGACGAGTTCGTCGCTGACCGCCAGGTCGGGCGCGAGGATCGCGGCGTCGTTGCCGCCGAGTTCCAGCAGCACCGGGGTCAGCCGCGGTGCGGCGGCCGCCATCACCGCACGCCCGGTGGCCACCCCGCCGGTCAGCGAGATGACGTCGACGCCCGGGTGGGTGACCAACGCCTGAGCCAGTTCGGTGCCCGGTCCGGCGAGCACATTGACCACGCCGGGCGGCAGCGCGGCGGCTAGCGCCGCGCCGAGCTGCAACGCGGCCAGCGGGCAGGTCGGCGGCACCTTGACCACTGCGGTGTTGCCGGCGGCCAGCGCCGAGGACAGCTTGGTCATCGTCACCGCGAGCGGCCAGTTGAACGGAATGACAAGTGCCGCAACACCGTACGGCTCACGCTGCAGCCGCGGGTAGGCCGATTGCGGATCGAGCTGCTCGGGCGCCAGCGCTGCCTCGGCCATCGAGCCGAGCAGCGAGGCGATGACCGGTGCGGTGTCGATTTCCATGGTGGCCTCCGAAAGCACCTTGCCGTGCTCGCGGGTGTACAGCCGGGCACCGTCGGAGCCGGCGAGCTGCTCGGCGGCCGTGGTCGCGGCCGCGGCGATGGCCGCGACC
>NZ_JBOHHI010000163.1:0-9943 GCF_050700595.1 Mycobacterium sp. | reverse complement strand
CCTCATGCACCGACGCCGCCGACTCGACGTCCAGATGCACACCAGTACTACGGAACCCAATCTGACGACCCACGAGGCAACACCCTTTCGAACGAATCAGGTGTTGCAGCGATCACTTGAGCCTGCCACCAAAAAGCCCGCCCTCACCGCAGTCTCGGCTACCTGATCAGCTACCAGGCGTCTCCGTCGCGCCAGTCGCACATCAAACCCGCGGAGGCGTCCAGGCTGACCCCGACCGGCAGCACGAACACCGAGCCGTCGTCGTCGGGGGTGCGCGTCGGGCCGCCGGGCGCCAAGACCGACGTCGGGCCACGCCACGGCAACCAGCCGCGCACCGTGTAGAGTCGCCGCCCCCGGTCCGAAGAACTCAGTGCGCCAGCCGGATAGCCGCCGCGGATCACTTGCTCGCACGCGTCGAGGATCGCGATTGCCAGCCCTTGGCCGCGCCAGTCCTCCCGCACCGCGACGGCTTCGACGTAGCCGCAGCGCAGCGCGCTGCCACGGTAGATGAGCCGCCGTTGCACCACCGCGCCGTGCGCGACGATCGTGCCGTGATGCCAGATCAGCGCATGCATCCCGCCCAGCGCGTGGTCCCAGTCGATGTCGGTGAACTCACCGGCGAACGCGTCGACGACCATTTGATGGGCGCTCTGCCGGGTCTCGTCGTCCAGATCGGCTGTGTGAACCAGGCGAGCTGTGTGTACCTGGGCGTGCACACTTCCCGGTTTACCAGGCCGACTGGCTCCCGGCAGCAGAAATCAGCGGAGACCTGGGCCGTGCCCAGTGCAGACGCACATGCTGTCCGGGCCGCACCTGGGCCACCTTGTCGATGTCGTCGTCGGTGACCACTCCGGCTACCGGATAGCCGCCGGTGACCGGATGGTCTGGCCCCAGGATTACCGGTAATCCGTTGGGGGGGACCTGAATCGCACCGCGGGTGGCTCCTTCGCTGGGCAATTGACGATCTGGCCAGCGGTGTCGCAGCGGGCGTCCCTCGAGTTGCATCCCCACCCGGTCGCTGCGGTCGGAGACCATCCAGATCGTGCGCACCAGGGCGTCGGGATCGACGAGCCAGTCGTCTCGCGGCCCGGGCACCACGAGCAGTTCCACCAGATGCTCGCTGATTGCCGCCACCGGAGCCTGGTCGAGTTCGGGGTAGTCGTCGGCGGGCTCGCCGACTGGCAGGACATCGCCGGGCCGCAGCGGCAGCGGCCCGATCGCCGACATCACGTCGAAGCTGCGCGAGCCGAGCACCGGCGTGACGTCGATGCCGCCCCGGACACCCAGATAGCTGCGTACGCCCGAATACGGCGCACCCAGCGAGATCACCTCGCCGTCGCGAACATGGTGAATGCTGTTGTTGCCGAACACGACCCCGTTGACGGTGGGGTCGGTGTCGGCGCCGGTCACCGCGATGTCGACGTCCCCTCCGCGGACTCGGGCCGAGAAGCCGCCGAAGGTCACCTCGATCGTGGCGCGGTCGTCGGGGTTGGCCAAAAGCCGGTTGGCCAGCGTGTGGGAACGACGGTCCGCGGCGCCCGACCGGGTGACCCCGAGGTGGGCCAGGCCGACCCGCCCGAGATCCTGGATCAGTGCCAACGGCCCGGTGCGCAGGATTTCCAGGGTTGTCACCAGAGGTCCTCCTATGCGGCTCGGAACTGGACCGACATGCCCGACGTCAGCAGCGCGGGGTTGGGCCGGTCGATGTCCCACAAGACCGCGTCGGTGTGACCGATCAACTGCCACCGGCTCGGTGACCGGCGCGGATAAATGCCGCTGAATTCTCCCGCCAGCGCAACCGAACCGGCCGGCACCGACGCACGCGGATCGGACCGCGGCGGCACCTGCAGCCGCGGGTCGCCGCCGACCAGATACCCGAAGCCCGGCACCAAACCGCCGAACCCCACCAGCCACGGCGTGGTGGTGTGGGCGTTGATGACCTGAGCCGTCGTCAGCCCGCTGCATTCGGCAACCTCGGCGAGGTCGGCACCGTCGTAGACGACATCGATCACCACATCGACCCGGCCATCCGGCGCGGTGGGTGGGGTGGCGTCCGGACCCACTTGCAATGTGCGCAAGCGGTGCCGCACGACGTCCTGGTAGCGGGGCCCGTCGAGTTTCACCAGCACGGCGCGCGGGGACGGGACGATGTCGAGCACACCGGGCAGGCCCGCCTCGCGCAGTGCAGCTGTCCACGCCAACACGTCGCCGGTGCTGTCGAACTCCAGTAGCAGCGCGTGGTCACCGTAATCGCGGACGGTGTCGGCCACCATCAGATCCATTGCGACGCTCATTACTCGACGGTAACCCCGGGTTGCGGCCGCGGCGAGGGATCTTCGAGCACTGCCAGAGGTGCCTTAGCGAACGCTCAGACGCCCAGGCTCTTGGCGATCAGCGGCGGCAATTGGCCGGCCACCACCGGATAGCTCAGCGGCGAAGCGAACGCGATCGCTCCGGCGAGATCCTTGGTGGTGAATATGCTGCGCGCCTGCAGTGACCCCACGTCCGGGTCGGCCAGCAGGGCATGCTGATCGTCGTCGCTGTCGGTCGTCCAGATCAGGAGGTCGGCGGCTTGCAGCACCGGCCGGATTTGTTCGCGCGGAATGAAGGCGCGCTGCGGATCGACCGTGAATGACGTGATGCTATCGGCGATGACCAGGCCCATCTGGGTGAGGAACTCGGTGCGCCAGCCCGTTGTGGCCACCACATTGTCTTGGTACAGCCTGCCCTGCAGGAGCAGCGCCTTCTTGTCCTTGAATTGCGGGTTTTGCTGTGCGGCCGTGGCGAATTTCTGGTCGACGCCGTCGATCAGGGACTTCATTTGGTCGCCCTGGAATACCGCCTGGCCAATGGCGTTGGCCTGATCCTTCCACGGCTCAAAGAACGCATCGCCGTCCGACTGCGGGATGGTCGGGGCGATCGCGGACAGTTTCTGGTAGGTGTCGGCGTCTACGCCGGCATTGGTCGCCACGATCAAATCGGGTTTCAAACCGGCGATCTGGTCAACCTGGATTCCGTTGTCGAGGCTCAGCACAACCGGTTTGGCGTCGCCGAGTTTGGGCTGGGCCCACGGCCACACCGCGAACGGTTCGTCGCCGAACCAGCCGGTGAGCGCGATCGGCACGACGCCCACCGCAAGGAGGTCGTCCTGTCCGGTGTAGCCGGCACTGACGACCCGGTTGGGCGGTGCGGGGACGGTGGTTTCACCGAAGATATGGCGAATCGTCACCGGCTTGCCGCCCGCGCTGCCGGACGGCTTATGCGACGAGCAGGCGGCGGCCGCCACCAGCGCAGCGCCGCCCGCGCCGAGGAATCCGCGCCGACTCCATTGCTGCTGCATACGCTGCGACCTTACGTGCCGTATCCCCCGCCGCCGGAGGTTTCGATCGCCAGCACGTCGCCGGGTTGGACCTCGGTCGAGTCGCAGCCGGCCAGCTCGACGGTGCGGCCGTCGGCGCGCTCCACCCGGTTGCGGCCCAGCTGCCCCGGTGAGCCGCCGGCCATGCCGTAGGGTGCGATCCGCCGGTGCCCCGACAGCGTGCTCACCGTCATCGGCTGGCGGAACTCGATGCGACGGATGGCGCCGTCGCCGCCACGCCATCGTCCGGTGCCGCCGCTACCGCGGCGGACGGCGAACTCGCGCAGCAGCACCGGGAAACGCCACTCCAGCACTTCGGGATCGGTGAGCCGGGAGTTGGTCATGTGGGTCTGTACGACGGACGCGCCGTCGAACCCGTCACCGGCCCCGGAGCCCGATCCCACGGTTTCGTAGTACTGATGCCGCTCGTTGCCGAACGTGACGTTGTTCATCGTCCCGGCACCTTCGGCCTGCACGCGCAGTGCGGCCAACAGTGCGCCGGTAATCGCCTGTGAGGTTTCGACGTTGCCGGCGACGACGGCGGCCGGGTATGTCGGCGCCAGCATCGATCCGTCGGCGACCACGATGTGCAACGGGCGCAGACAGCCGTCGTTGAGCGGGATGTCGTCGTCGACCAGCGTCCGGAACACATAAAGCACCGCGGCCCTCACCACCGAGGTCGGCGCGTTGAAGTTGGTGTCCAGCTGCGGTGAGGTTCCGGTGAAATCGATGGTCGCGCTGCGACCGGCGCGGTCAACCGTGATACGAACGACGATCGTCGCGCCGCAATCCATGCCGTAGCGGTATTCGCCGTCCTCGAGCTTGTCGATGACCCGGCGAACCGCCTCCTCGGCGTTGTCCTGGACATGGCGCATGTAGGCCTGCACGACATCTCGCCCGAAGTGGTCGATCATCTTGACGACCTCGTCGACGCCTTTCTGGTTGGCGGAGATCTGGGCGCGCAGGTCGGCGAGGTTGGTGTCGGGATCACGCGATCCAAACCGTGCGTCGGTGAGCAGACGCCGGGTTTCGGTTTCCCGGAATTCTCCGTTCTCGGCGAGCATCCAATTGTCGAACAGCACCCCTTCCTGGTGGATCTCGTGACTGTCGGCAGGCATGGAACCCGGTGTGATTCCGCCGATTTCGGCATGATGCCCGCGAGAGGCCACAAAGAACAGAACGTTTCTGTCGGTGCTGTCGAAGACCGGGGTCACAACCGTGATGTCCGGCAAATGGGTACCGCCGTGGTACGGGTCGTTGACCGCGTACACGTCGCCGGGTTTCATCTGCCCGGCGCGCCGGCGCAGCACCTCTTTGACGGTGCCGCCCATCGAGCCCAGATGCACCGGGATGTGCGGCGCGTTGGCGACGAGATTGCCGCACGCGTCGAAGAGTGCGCAGGAAAAGTCCAGCCGCTCACGGATATTCACCGACTGCGCGGTGGCCTCGAGCCGGGTGCCCATCTGTTCGGCGATCGACATGAACAAGTTGTTGAATACCTCCAGCAGCACCGGATCGGCCCGGGTGCCCGCATCGGGCGCCGCGGGGGCGACCGTCCGCTCGACGAGCAGATGCCCGGACGATGTCATCGCCGCCTGCCAGCCGTCGTCGACCACGGTGGTGGCGTTGGCCTCGGCGATGATCGCCGGGCCAATGACGATGTCCCCCGGCCGTATCCGCTCCCGGTAATGCAGGGGGGCGTCGCGCCAGGACCCACCCGAGTAGGCGGGTACGGTTTCCACCGGGCCGGCGGTGTCGGGACGCTGCTCTCCCAGGTGTGACAGATCGGGTTGCTCGGTGAGCCCGATCGCCTCGACCGAGATCGCTTCGGCGATCAGCGGGCGATCCATCAAAAACGAATACATGGCCCGGTGGACGGATTCGAAAGCCTTAATCATTTCCGCCATTGCCTTCAAATCGACTCCGATCGCGGTATCGGTTCCGTCGTAGCGCAGATGCGCCCGCCGGATCACCCGGACCTGCGCGGCTCCGACACCCTCGTCGGCCAACTCCGCCCGGGCGGTCTGCTCCAGGGCATCCGCGACCGTGGTCAATCTGTCGGAGGCTGAGGCTTCGAGTGCAACCTGCACGGCTTGTTCGCGCATCACGGTGGTATCGGCCAGGCCGATCCCCAGCGCCGACAGCACCCCGGCCATCGGTGGGACGAGCACCGTGCGAATGCCCAGCGCGTCGGCAACCGCGCACGCGTGCTGTCCGCCCGCACCCCCGAACGTGGTCAGGACGTAACGCGTGACGTCGTGCCCCTTTTGGACGGAGATCTTCTTGACCGCGTTGGCCATGTTGGCCACCGCGATTTGCAGGAACCCCTCGGCGACCTGCTCGGGTGTGCGGTCGTCGCGGGTGTGCGCACGGATGTCTGCGGCCAGGTCGGCGAAGCCGCGCCGCACCGCCTCGGCATCCAGCACCTGGTTGCCGTCGGGGCCGAACACGGCGGGGAAATGCGCGGGCTGGATGCGGCCCAGCATCACGTTGGCGTCGGTGACGGTGAGCGGCCCGCCGCCCCGGTAGCAGGCCGGACCGGGGTCGGCACCCGCCGAGTCCGGGCCGACCCGGTAGCGGCTGCCGTCGAAATGCAGGATCGAGCCGCCGCCCGCGGCGACCGTGTGGATGTCGAGCATCGGGGCCCGCAGTCTGACCCCGGCCACCTGCGTGGTGAATACCCGCTCGTATTCGCCGGCGTAGTGCGACACGTCGGTGGAGGTGCCGCCCATGTCGAAGCCGATGACACGGTCGAACCCGGCCAGTGCCGACATCCGCACCATGCCGACGATCCCGCCGGCCGGGCCGGACAGGATCGCGTCCTTGCCGCGGAAGTGTCGGGCCTCGGCCAGCCCTCCGTTGGACTGCATGAACATCAGCCGCACGCCGGCCAGCCGATCGGCCACCCGGTCGACGTAGCGGCGCAGCACCGGCGACAGGTAGGCGTCCACGACGGTGGTGTCGCCGCGCGGGATCAGTTTGATCAGCGGGCTGACCTGGCAGGACAGTGAGATCTGGGCGAAGCCGATCTGTTCGGCCAGCTTGCCGATCTCCAGTTCGTGCGCCGGGTACAGGTAGCCGTGCAGGCAGACCACCGCGACCGCGCGGATGCCGTCGGCGTGCGCGTGCCGCAGCTCATTGCCCAGTGCCTGCAGGTCCGGCTCGCGCAGCACCGCACCGTCGGCCATGATCCGCTCGTCGACCTCGACGACCCGCTCGTAGAGCATCTCCGGCAGCACGATGTGCCGGTCGAAAATACGCGGACGGTCTTGGTAGGCGATGCGCAGCGCGTCGCCGAAACCCCGGGTGATCACCAGCAGCGTGCGCTCACCCGTGCGCTCCAGCAACGCATTGGTCGCCACCGTGGTGCCCATCCGCACGCCGTCGATCGGAGCGGATTCGTCGTCAGCGATCAGCTCGCGGATGCCGGCTACCGCGGCATCGCGATAGCGTGCGGGATCCTCCGACAGCAGCTTGTGGGTCACCACCCGCCCGTCCGGCCGGCGCGCCACGATGTCGGTGAACGTGCCGCCCCGGTCCACCCAGAACTGCCAGCCCGTCACTGGTGGGGCCCCTTCGGCCAGGGGCTGTAGTCGACGATCAGGTCCTCCTGTGGCGGGCGCTGGTCGGTCGGTACGTGCTGCAGGTTGATCCGGATCCGGTACCAGATCGAACTCGGCCCGCGCATGCCGTCGACGAGGACGTCGGCCGACTGTAGCCGATCGGCCGCCACCCGATGGCGCTCGCACCAGATGTCCAGCGCGGCCATTGCCTCGTCTTTGGTCTTGGTGCGGGCGATTTCGATGAGCGGCATTGTCGAGACGCGGCGCCCGTCGCGACTCTTGCGTTTCGGAGGTTTCTCGGCCGGGCCCAGCTCCTCGGCCAGGGCCAGCAGCGGGCCAAGGTCGCCGGCGGCGTCTCCTTTCGCCAAGTCCATGGCTTCCCACGGGTCGCCGATGTCGGCGTATCGCTTCGGCACGGTGGTCAGGGTGAACGCTTCGGGGTCGCAGTCGGCGAGCTCGTCCCAACCCAGCGGCGTCGACACCCGCGCATCCGGAGTGGCCCGCACCGAATAGGCCGACGCGACCGTGCGGTCTTTGGCGTTCTGGTTGAAGTCGACGAACACGCCCCGGCGTTCTTCCTTCCACCACCGGCTGGTCGCCAGGTCCGGCGCCCGTCGCTCGACCTCGCGTGCCACCGTCTGCGCGGCGAGCCGCACCTGCCGAAACGGCCAGTGCGGCCTGATGCGCCCGTAGATATGGAAGCCGCGTGACCCCGACGTCTTGGGCCAGGCGGTCAACCCATGGTCCTCGAGCACCTCGCGGGCCACCACGGCGACGTCGACGATCTGCCGCCAGCCGACGCCGGGCATCGGGTCCAGGTCGACCCGCAGCTCGTCGGGATGGTCGAGATCGTCGGCGAGCACCGGATGCGGGTTGAGGTCGATGCAGCCCAGATTGATCGCCCAAATCAAGCCTGCGGCGTCATGGATGACGGCTTCGGCGGCCGAGGTACCCGACGCGTAACGAAGTTCGGCAACGTCCACCCAGTCGGGCCGTTTCGCCGGAGCCCGCTTCTGGAAGATCGCCTCGGCCTCGATGCCCTTGACGAAGCGTTTCAGGATCATCGGACGACCGGCCACCCCACGCAGGGCGCCCTCGGCGACCGCCAGGTAGTAGCGGACCAGGTCCAATTTGGTATGGCGGTGATCCGGGAAAATCACCTTGTCCGGGTGGGTTACCTCGACCTGGCGTCCGTCCACTTCCAGGGACACCGGACCGGCCATGGATTCAATGGTATTGGCGGAAAATTTCGGGCCCCGCCGAACTGCGACGCGGGTCACATATGGTGGGTTCATGCCTAACCTCATTGACCCATTCGGGGCCGTGGCCAAAGTGCAGCAGTATGCCGAGCGGGGCTTGGCCGAGTTGCATTACCTCCGCAAAATCATTGAATCTGGTGCGTTCCGGTTGGAGCCGCCGCTGAACTACGCGGCGATGGCAGCCGACATCCGCAAGTGGGGTGAGTTCGGGATGCTGCCGGCGCTCAACGCCCGGCGCACTCCGGACGGCGCGGCGCTCATCGACGAAGAGGGGACACTCACCTATAAGGAGCTCGACGACGCGGCCAACGCGGTCGCGCACGGTCTGCTGGATAAAGGTGTGCGCGGTGGCGACGGTGTCGCGATCCTGGCGCGTAACCACCGCTGGTTTTGCGTCGCGGAGTTCGGGTGCGCACGCGTCGGCGCTCGCATCATCCTGCTCAACAGCGAGTTCTCCGGACCCCAGATCAAGGAAGTGGCCGAGCGCGAAGACGCCAAGTTGATCATCTACGACGACGAATACACCAAGGCCGTCAGCAAGGCCGACCCGCCGCTGGGCAAACTGCGGGCGCTTGGGGTCAACCCCGACTCTGACGAACCGTCGGGCAGCACCGACGAGACGCTGGCCGATCTGATCGCCCGCAGCAGCGGCGCGCCGGCGCCCAAGGCCACCAAACATGCGTCGATCATCATCCTGACCAGCGGCACCACCGGCACCCCGAAGGGGGCCAATCGGAGCACACCGCCAACGCTGGCGCCGGTCGGCGGCATCTTGTCGCACGTTCCGTTCAAAGCCGGCGAGGTCACATCGCTGCCGTCACCGATGTTCCATGCGCTGGGCTTCTTGCACGCCACCATCGCGATGTTCCTCGGTTCGACGCTGCTGCTGCGGCGCCGGTTCAAGCCGCCGTTGGTTCTGCAAGACATCGAGAAGCACAAGGCGACGGCGATGGTCGTCGTCCCCGTGATGCTGTCGCGCATCCTCGCCGCGATGGAACAGCTGGAGACCAAGCCCGATCTCTCCAGTCTGCGGATCGTGTTCGTGTCCGGCTCGGCGCTGGGTTCCGAGCTGGCCGAACGCGCACTCGAGGATCTCGGCCCGGTCATCTACAACATGTACGGCTCGACGGAGGTCTCGTTCGCCACCATCGCCGAGCCCAAACACCTGGAATTCAATTCGTCGACGGTGGGGCCCGTCGTCAAGGGTGTGAAGGTCAAGATCTACGACGACAACGGCACGGAGCTGCCCCAGGGGAAGGTCGGGCGGATCTTCGTCGGCACCAGCTTCCCGTTCGAGGGCTACACCGGCGGCGGCAGCAAGCAGATCATCGACGGCCTGCTGTCCTCCGGGGACGTCGGCTACTTCGACGAGAACGGTCTGTTGTTCATCAGCGGCCGCGACGACGAAATGATCGTGTCCGGCGGAGAGAATGTCTTCCCCGCCGAGGTCGAGGACTTGATCAACGGACATCCCGACGTCGTCGAGGCCACCGCGATCGGAGTCGAGGACAAGGAGTGGGGACACCGGCTGCGCGCTTTCGTGGTCAAGAAACCCGACGCCAGCATCGACGAGGACGGCATCAAGCATTACGTGCGGGATCACTTGGCGCGTTACAAAGTTCCGCGCGAAGTGGTGTTCCTCGACGAGCTGCCGCGCAACCCGACCGGAAAGATCCTCAAGCGCGAGCTGCGGGAGATGGAGGTCTAGTTTCCGTCGCGAGCGTCCCCATCTCGGCGCGAGCGTGCGTGTCGCCGGTCGACAC